>CAZPTM010000201.1:0-3165 GCA_964589665.1 uncultured Limnohabitans sp.
ACCCGGCGAACTGCTCTTTTCCGCGCTTGATCATATGGTGCGCCTCCTTTGGGCCAATTGTCCCACCATCACGCAAGGCGTGGGATACCCCTGCGCAGCGGCTTGGCCCACTTGGCAGACCCGCCAGCAGAACCGTGCAAACCAGTCGCAGCATCTCCCGCAAAGGTCAGTACAAACGCGTCTGCCACGTCTGGCGACGCCAAACCACGCTTTCGGATCTCGTCCTTGCTTTCGATCTGCAATTTGCCATTTGAGGCAAATTTGTACCGCACAGTGGCCAGCTCTCCAATGAGCCGGTCATCGTTTGGCAAATAGCAATCCCTGCGTTCCAACCACGCCTTGGCCTTTGACCACAATTCTGCACGCAAATTGCGGTACTGTGAACCAAAGCTCGGCGACTCGCTGACGTTAATCCCTCGAGCCGGCAAACCCAGCTCAATCAGCCTGTCCACCACTCCGGCCCCAAGGCCGATGCTGTCGACCAGGATCTCGCTTGGCTGCTGATCCTCTTCCAAAGCCTCGTACTCGGCCACCACCGCGCCTGTCAGTTGCATCAAGTCCAGGTTCTTCCAGACCCTGATTTTCTCCAGCACCACGTTGGCCTGTCTCTTGCACAAGGCAGAGCTGTCCGAGCCAAACCGAGCCACGTCCAACCCCCACACCACCGGTGCGAACTTATTGCCACCCACGTCCCGAGTCCTCGCGCCCTCGATCAGCTCCATCGGGATCATGGTGTCGTCGTCTGACCTTGGGAACTCACCCAGCACGCGAATCCTGAACGCGTTGCTGTCCTCGCCGTAGCGGCTCTTCATCTCCTCGACGTACTCAGTAGAAACCCTAGGGCTGTCAACGCACGACACCTTGAACGTCGTCCACTCGCCACTGAGCCTGTTGTGCGTGTCGTAGAAAAACCCGCTCGACCTGGTCGGGTTGCCCAGCAGCAGCGTCACAGCGCTGTGGCCAGACATGGAGCCGGCAGCAGCCTCAAACACCGCCTCTGGCACACCAGACGCCTCGTCGGCCACCAGCATGACGTGCTCGCTGTGGATACCCTGCAACGCCTCTGGCTGCTCTGCCCTCGACGTCCTGGCAGAGATAAACATCTCGTCCGGCGCGCTCTTGAACACAACGCGATCCTGCTTGACGTCGATCATCTGGTTCAATAGATCCGGCAGCTCGTTGATCCAACGCTTCAGCTCGGCAAACATCGCATCAAACAGCTGCGCACTGGTCGGCGCCGTCACCACCACCTTGACCGGCGAGCGGGTCAAGAAAAACCACAGCATGGCCCAGCTCGAGCCGGTCGACTTGCCCACACCGTGGCCAGACCTGACCGAAATCTTACGATCTCCGCGCGCAATAGCCTCCAGGAACTGGATCTGCCAGTCGTCAGGGTCAACGCCCAAGACCTCCTGCACAAACAGCACCGGGTCGTTGTAGTAGCGGTTGCGCCACTCATCCATGAGCTTGCGCAGGTTTTCAGCTTTACTCATTTCGGCCTCTTCAACGTGATCGCCGTCTTCGACAGGTCTTTGTGGCCAAAGCCAGGCATGGTCTGCCCACCCAGGTTCTGCGCCCTCTTCTTGCCGCCAATCAACCCGGCCTGCACCTTCTTTGAGTGCTCCACAAACACCGCGCTCGCCGGCTTTGCTTTCCAATCAAACACGCTCATACGCCACCCCGCACAAACCCGCCAAGCTCTGGCTTCCTGTACCGAGGCCCCTTGGAGATCTTGCCATGCCGATCCCGAATCGGCTGGCCGTTCTCGTCAAACTTAGACCAGTTGGAGCTGTTGACCTCTGTCATACCGCCCTCAACGTCCATCCCAGCGCAATAGCCCACGCCGGCAGCGGTCACGATCTGGTCGCATAAAGAGTCCAAGAACTCGACCTCGTCCTCAATGTACGCCTCAAACAGCCCCATCTTGAACCCGTCGGCCAGCTTCATCATCAAGAACCGCGCCTGCGCCAACTTGTCCACGGTCGCTGCGTTCTCTGCCTTCAGCGCCACCAGCATCTCGGCGATCTCCTCGAAGTGGCACCCAAGCTGCACGTTCAACGCCTCGTGGTCAGGCTTTGGCCGCGCCCTCCTGTGCCATAAAACAACACTCGCAATATCAGTCATTACCCAACTCCTCAATGGCGTTATCAGCCCAGTCCCATCCAAATTTCAAGGCGTCCATGATGACATACGCCAGCGCCCCAATGGCGGCCAGCGGCAGCAGCACAGCAATCAACCCAACACGCTTGATCTTGCTCATTTACAGCTCCCCATCAATGATCCACTGCCCCGCCAGCACCAGCGCCATCACCAGCGCGACGGCGAGGACGGCCAACACCAGCACCGGCATCAGAAAAACTACCAACAGCAACCGCCTCAACAGTTGAAAACCTATGACCATTTGCACACTCGTACCTCCTACGCGTAGTGTTTTTGAGCTTTGACGTCCTGGTCTCCTTGACCTCAGACCAAACCCCGCATACCGGGCAATTAATCATTCCCAGCCCCCATCAACGCCTTGCGCAGCGACTCGTGCGACACCGTCACCCCAAAGCGCTCACGCACCTGAATCGCAATCGACCTGTAGCTGGCACCAGCCGCACGCAGCTCGCGCGCCACAACCAGCGCCTCCTGCTGCGTTGGATCCTCGACCAGGCGCGCTTCGTGCCCACGGCCCTCAACCACATACCCAAACGGCGCAGACCCACCAATGTGCCCACCGCGTGCCTTCTTCGCTGCTTGGCCATCCTTCTGGCGTGCCTTGATCACCCGGCGCTCATGCCCAGCAAACACGGCCATGATCTCCAGCATCAGCCGAGCCACGATGTTGCTGTCGTCCGTCACGTCGCCGTGGCCATTGATGATCAGGCGCACGCCGCTGTCCTTCAACGTCTTGATCGTGTTCAAGGCGTCTGCAGCGTCGCGGCTGAATCGATCCAGCTTGGCCACAATAATCACGTCGCCCTTTTGCGGCTTGGCGTCGTGCTGCGCCAACCGGTCAAAGAACGGGTCAGCACCAGAGACACCACCGTCCTCGATAAACCGGTCGATGCTCAGGCCGTGGGTCATGGCCAGACCCTTGCACTCGCGCTTTTGGTTGGATAGGCTGGTGCCGTCGACCTGCTCGACGGTGCTGACGCGCATGTATGCGTAGATGGTCATTTG
>CAZPTM010000202.1:0-3154 GCA_964589665.1 uncultured Limnohabitans sp.
GGCCAGCTGACCATGCGCAACCTGGACATCACCGACACCCGCGCCAAGCTGGGCGTGTATGCGCACACCGGACTGCTGTCAGTCGGCGATGGGCCGAACATCTTCAAGCTTGAAGGCACCAACAAGAAGTAAGTCTTAGGGCACCTCAACAAAAAACGGCCTTCGGGCCGTTTTTTTGTGGCTCAGAATCTGCCCAACTGTCATTGCGAGCGAAGCGAAGCAATCCCGATCTTGAGAGATCGCTTCGTCGCTGCTCTTCTCGCGATGACACTGCTTCAAATCACCACCGGCTCCGGCTCCAGCCGGATGCCAAAGCGTTCGTACACGCTGGTCTGGATGGCGCGGGCCAAAGTCATCACCTCGCCACCGGTGCAAGGGTGTTCGGGCGTGCCTCGGTTGACCAGCACCAACGCCTGCTTGTCGTACACACCGGCGTGGCCCATGGTCTTGCCTTTCCAGCCACAGGCGTCGATCAGCCAGCCTGCGGCCAGCTTCACGCTGCCGTCAGGCATGGGGTAATGCACCACCTTGGGCTCGCGGGCGATGATGTCGGCGCACTGCTCGGGCGTCACGGTCGGGTTCTTGAAGAAGCTGCCCACATTGCCTATCACGGCTGGGTCGGGTAGTTTGGCGCTTCGAATGGCGCAGACCCAATCGAAAATGGTTCGAGCATCCGGGTTGGTATTGCCCGTCTCGGTCATCTTGCGTTCCAGGTCCAGGTAGCCCAGCTCGGGCTTCCACTTTTTGGGCAAGGCCAGGCGCACACGCAAAATGACTGCGCGCCCGGCCAAGCCCAGGTCTTCGGGTCCATGACTGGCATGCTTGAAGACCGAATCGCGGTAGCCAAAGCCACATTGCGCGGCGTTGAGGGTAAACACTTCGCCGGTGAACAGGTCGATCGCATCCAGCTCGTGAAAGCGGTCCTGCAGCTCCACGCCGTAAGCGCCAATGTTCTGAACGGGGGATGCGCCCACCGTGCCGGGGATCAGCGCCATGTTTTCGAGGCCGGGGTAGCCTTGTTCCAGACTCCAGGCCACCAAGTCGTGCCAACGCTCGCCAGCGCCAGCTTCAACAATCCAGGCCTTGTCCGTCTCGCCCGCCAGACGCAGACCCGCCACTTCCATTTTGAACACCAGCCCTTTGACGTCGCCCGTCAGCACAATATTGCTGCCGCCCCCCAGCACCTGGCGCGGCAACTTGAGCAGCTGCGCATCCTTGAGCACTGCATGAATATCGCTTTCGCTGCGCACGCGCACCAAGGCTTCGGCGCGGGCAGCTATGCCGAACGTGTTGTAGGTTTGAAGGGGGACGTTGTGCTCCAGGATCATGGGACAATTGTCGCATTCCCGAACTTTGCTTTACGAGTCTGCCATGCCTTCTTTTGACACCGTCTGTGAACCCAATATGGTTGAAGTCCGCAACGCTGTGGACACTTCGGCCAAGGAAATCGGCACCCGCTTTGACTTCAAGGGCACGTCTGCGGCCATCGAACTCAAAGACAAAGAGATCACGATGTACGGCGATGCCGACTTCCAGCTCCAGCAGGTTGAAGACATCCTGCGCAACAAGCTGACCAAGCGCAATGTGGACGTGCGCTATCTGGACATCGGCAAGGTCGAAAAAATTGGCGGCGACAAGGTCAAGCAGGTGGTCAAGGTGCGCGAAGGCATTGCCACCGAAGACGCCAAGAAGATCACCAAGATCATCAAGGAGTCCAAGATGAAGGTGCAGGCCTCCATTCAGGGCGATGCAGTGCGTATCACGGGCGCCAAGCGCGATGACCTGCAAGCCGCCATGGCCCTGCTTCGCAAGGACATGGCTGATCTGCCCCTGTCCTTCAACAACTTCCGCGATTAAATCCTGATGGGTGTCAGCCGCGTACTGCGGCTGTGACGACCACCTCAATGCACCAGCTGGGGTCTGCCAAAGCGGCTTGCACCGTGGCACGTGGCGGTGCATGACCCGTAGCCACCCAAGCGTCCCAGACTTCGTTCATGGCTGCAATGTCAGCAATGTCGCGCAGGTAGATTTGCGTTCGCAAAATACGGCTTTTGTCGCTGTTGCATTCAGCCAGGCGCACATCGATTTGCTGCAGCACATCTGCCGTCTGGCTGCGAATATCTGTCGCCTCGCACTCGGGCACCATACCCGCCAGATAGACCACGCCGTTGAACACAGCGGCTTCGCTGTAGCGTGCCGCCACATGCAATCGCTGAATATTGGTTGGGGTATTGCTCATGACTTTTTGCTGCCCACCTTGGACTCAGTACCCGCAAACAAGCGATTGATGTTTTCCCGATGGCGCCACACCAGCAGCAAGCCCATGACGCTCAGGCTCAGCACCTGCGCACCCTGTGCCTGCCAGGCCACGCCATCGCCAAACACCAGATAGACCGGTGCAAACACCGCCGCCACCATGGACGCCAGCGACACGAAACGGCTGAAATACACCACGATGGCAAAAGTCCCCAAAGTCGCCAGCGCCAGCAGGGCATTCACGCCCACCAGGACACCCAAAGCCGTGGCTACGCCCTTGCCGCCCTGAAAGCGGAAAAACACCGGGTACAAATGCCCTACAAATGCGGCCAGGCCCGCCAGGGCGGCGACAGAAGCATCGCCCCCCAACATGAACACGGCCCACACAGGCAACCAGCCTTTGAAAGCATCAAACAGCAGCGTCAACACGGCAGCTTTTTTGTTGCCCGAGCGCAGCACATTGGTGGCGCCCGGGTTTTTGCTGCCATAGGTGCGCGGATCGCTCAGGCCCATGAAACGGCTGATGATCACGGCAAAGCTCAGCGAGCCCACCAGGTAGCCGCCCAAGAGGGCGAGAAGAGGCATCAAGGAGTCCATGCAATCTTTCTATGCGTGCTTACAGCGCCGGGTCGCGAATGTCCCAGCGGATAGCGTCAATCTGCTGCAGCAATTCGGGGCTGAGTTGCACGCTCCAGGCAGCCAGGTTTTCATCCAGCTGCGTTTGCGAGGTGACGCCAATGATGGTGCTGGCCACACTCCAGCGGTGGTAGCAAAACGCCAGCGCCATTTGCGTAGGCGTCAGGCCATTGTCACGAGCGAGCTGGTTGTAGCGACGTGCAGCTTCCAGCGCTTCCGGTCGGCCCCAGCGCTGCTTGCGCATGGACTCGTAGTTGGCAAT
>CAZPTM010000203.1:0-3141 GCA_964589665.1 uncultured Limnohabitans sp.
CTGGTCGAGCGTGCCCTGGGCCAGCACCGAGCCGTCGCACAGCACGGTGACGATGTCGGAGATGGTGCGAATAAAGCTCATATCGTGCTCTACCACCATCAGCGAATGCTTGCCCTTGAGCGTAAGAAACAACTCGGCGGTGCGCTCAGTTTCATGATCGGTCATGCCCGCCACGGGTTCGTCCAGCAAGAGCAGCTTGGGGTCTTGCATGAGCAACATGCCGATTTCCAACCACTGCTTCTGGCCGTGGCTCAGCACCCCGGCCTGTGTGCCCACCTGGTCGGCCAGGTGGATGGTGTGCAGCACCTCGGCCAGGCGATCACTGTGTGCGGAGTTCAGCTTGAAGAACATCGAGGCCTTGACGCCTTTGTTGGTCTTGAGCGCGAGTTCCAGGTTTTCAAACACGGTGAGCTGCTCGAACACCGTGGGCTTCTGGAACTTGCGGCCAATGCCCAGCTGGGCAATCTCGGGCTCGTTGTGGCGCAGCAGGTCAATCGTGCTGCCAAAGAACACGGTGCCGCTGTCGGGCCGGGTCTTGCCGGTGATGATGTCCATCATCGTGGTTTTGCCCGCACCGTTGGGCCCGATGATGCAGCGCAGCTCGCCCGGCGCAATGTCCAGCGACAAACCATTAATGGCCTTGAAGCCATCAAAGCTCACGTTCACATCTTCCAAATACAGGATGCGGCCATGGCTCACATCCACCTCGTTGCGGTCGTGCAGCACGCGGCCATAGCCTGCGTCACGCCCGCCTGACTCGGTGGCGTGCGCCAACAGTTCGGCATGGTGTTGCACGCGCTCGGCGCCTTGTTTCATGAGGTCGGGCGTCATGCCGCACCTCCTTTGCGTTTGAATTTGGCCAGCAAGCCGACCACGCCATTGGGCATGTAGAGCGTCACAGCAATGAACAGCGCCCCCAAAAAGTACAGCCAGAACTCGGGCGCCGTCACCGTCAGCCAGCTCTTGGCACCGTTGACCAAAAAGGCGCCGACGATGGGACCAATCAAACTGGCACGCCCACCCACCGCCGCCCAGACAGCAATCTCGATCGAGTTGGCCGCGCTCATCTCGCCCGGGTTGATGATGCCGACCTGCGGCACATACAAGGCTCCCGCCACACCGCACATCACCGCCGAGATGACCCAGATGCTGAGCTTGTAGGGCAGCGGCGAATAGCCCGAGAACATGACGCGGCTCTCGGCGTCGCGGATAGCCTGCAGCACGCGGCCATACTTGCTGGTCACCAGCCAGCGGGCAAACAAGAAGCAGCCCAGCAGCGTCAGGCCCGTGAGCACGAACAGCGTCATGCGCATGCCCGGCGTGGCAAGCGGCATGCCGAGGATGCGCTTGAAGTCTGTGAAGCCGTTGTTGCCGCCAAAGCCCGTCTCATTGCGGAAGAACAGCAGCATGGCCGCAAACGTCATGGCCTGGGTGATGATGGAAAAGTACACCCCTTTGATGCGCGAGCGGAAGGCAAAGTAACCGAACACGCCTGCAATCACGCCAGGCACCAGCACCACCATCAGCAGCGTGGCCACAAAGCTGTCGGACAACGCCCAGTGCCAGGGCAGTTCCTTCCAGTCCAGAAAGACCATGAAGTCGGGCAAGTCGCTCTGGTACTGGCCGTCGCGCCCGATCTGGCGCATCAGGTACATGCCCATGACGTAGCCGCCCAGCGCAAAGAACAGGCCGTGGCCCAGCGACAGGATGCCGGTGTAGCCCCAGATCAGGTCCATGGCCAGCGCGCAGATGGCGTAGCACATGATCTTGCCAATCAAGGCCACAGCGTAGTCACTCAGGTGAAACAAGCTGCCTTCAGGCACCCACAAGTTGAGCACGGGTGCCAGCATGCCCACGGCAAGCAGGCAGACAAGGAACACGGTCCAGGCTTTGCGGGTGAGCAAAGCGGGCGCAGCTGGCAATTGAAGTTTTGCAGTCATGGTCATGCCTCCGCGCTGCGGCCCTTCATGGCAAAGATGCCTTGAGGACGTTTTTGAATGAACACGATGATGAACAGCAGCACCGCAATCTTGGCCAGCACCGCACCGGTCCAGCCTTCGAGCAATTTGTTGACCAGGCCCAGTCCAAGTGCGGCATACACCGTACCCGCCAGCTGACCCACGCCGCCCAGGACCACCACCATGAAGGCGTCCACGATGTAGCTCTGCCCCAGGTCAGGCCCCACGTTGCCGATCTGGCTGAGTGCACAGCCCGCCAGCCCGGCAATGCCCGAACCCAGTGCAAAAGCGTAGGTGTCGATGCGGGCGGTGTTGATGCCCATGCACGAGGCCATGGGGCGGTTTTGTGTGACGCCACGCACAAACAATCCCAAGCGCGTCTTGGCAATCAGCAGCGTCATGCCCACCAGCACCGCTGCGGCAAAGCCGATGATGATCACGCGGTTCCAAGGCAGTTGCAGGTTGGGCAGCACGACGATGGCGCCGCTCATCCAGCTAGGGTTTTCAACGCCAACGTTTTGTGCGCCAAACAGGCTGCGCACGCTTTGCATCAGGATCAGGCTGATGCCCCAGGTCGCCAGCAGCGTTTCAAGCGGACGGCCATACAAGTGCTTGAGCACGGTGCGTTCCATCAATGCGCCCACCAGCGCCGATGCCGCAAACGCCACTGGCACGGCAGCCAGCAAGTAATAGTCAAACAGCCCAGGCAAATAGCTGCGAAACAGGCCTTGCACCACATAGGTAGCGTAGGCGCCGATCATCATCAGTTCGCCGTGGGCCATGTTGATCACACCCATCAAGCCGTAGGTGATGGCCAGCCCCAGCGCCACCAGCAGCAGGATGGAACCCAGGCTGAGACCCGTGAACAAGGTGCCCAGGTTCTCACCCAGTTGCAGGCCACGTTTGACCTGAGCAATCGCGAGCTTGAGCGCGGACTTGACGCTGGCGTCCTCTTCCTGCGCCAGCTGCTGGTTCAGCAAAAGCAGCACATCGGGCTGCGCACTGCCAGCCAGGGCTTGCGCCGCTGCCAAACGTCGATCGACTTCAGGTGCAGACAAGTTAACAGCAGCGATAGCTTGCTGCAACACGGCACGCACCGCCGCGTCTTTTTCAGCGGCCAAGGCTTTGTCCAGCAATGGGCGCTGTGTGGCTTGAGGCTCTTTGAGCAAAGCCTGCGCCGATT
>CAZPTM010000204.1:0-3107 GCA_964589665.1 uncultured Limnohabitans sp.
TTGAGCCGCTCAACTCGGTGCAGGTGGCTGCAATCAAACCGCCCGTGCAGCTTTCTGCGGTACACAGCGTCCATTGCCGAGTTTGCAGTCCGGCGGCCAAGGCGTTGAGCAAGTTATTCATTTGAGCGCCCAAAGCACGGCACCCAGGCACAGCAGCGTGCAAGCAGCGGCCACAAAGTCATCGACCATGATGCCAAAAGCACCTGGCCATCCGTCGCCTTTAAAGTGCTGGTCAGCCCAGGCCACAGGACCAGGTTTGACAGCGTCAAAAAACCGGAACAAGGCAAAAGCAAGAAGTTGCATGCCTAAAGACAAGGGGCCAAGCGCCCAGAGCACCAGCCAGATGGCCACAATTTCATCCCAAACGATCGCGCCGGGATCGTTCATTTGCAAATGCTCGGCAGTCACTTTGCAGGCCCACCAGCCCACCACCGTTGCAAGGGCGATAAGAACACCTTGCTGCATGGGGTTCAGCCACAGTGACAAGGGCCACCAGGCCAGCCAGCCCCACAGCGTGCCCACGGTGCCGGGCGCTTTGGGTGAGAGGCCGGAGCCAAAACCCAAGGCCAGCCAGTGGGCAGGGTGACGCCATAAAAATGCAGGTGTGGGACGGATGGCCATGGTCAGGCAAAGTGGTCAAATGATGAAAAGGACGCAGCATCCAGCAGTTGCTCGCGGTCGCGCAGGACGACACCTGAAGCGGTAATGGTGCCAATGCATGTGACGCGCGTTTGACTTTCAAGTGCGGCTTGGGCAACTGCAGCGCGGGCTTGTAAGGGAGCGGTGAAGACCAGCTCGTAGTCGTCACCACCCGTCAAGGTGCAGGTGTTCAGCACGTCAACGGGCAAGTCAACAGACTGCGCGCTGATGCACAGGGTGCGAATGGCCGCCACATCCAGCTCCGCTCCGACCTGACTGGCTTTGAGAATGTGACCCAGGTCGCCGAGCAAGCCATCGCTGATGTCCGCGCAGGCATGGGCGATGCCGCGCAAAGCGATACCGAGGGCAACACGGGGCGAGGGCGTGTCCAGGCGTTCAGTGCAAAGCGCCAGAACGTCTGCGGGCAATAGAAGATGGCCAAGCCGCGCTTGCAGAGCCAGGCGTGCATCGCCTAAATGGCCGCTGACATAGATGTCGTCACCCACTTGGGCCGCACTGCGCAGCAGAGCCTGCCCCGTGGGAACTTCGCCCATGACGGTGATGCTTAGATTCAAGGGGCCCGAGGTGGTGTCGCCGCCGATGAGTTCGCAGCCGTGGGCTTGGGCCAACGCCAGCATGCCAGCAGAAAATGCAGCCAGCCAGGCTTCGTTGGCCTGCGGCAAAGCCATGGCCAGCAAGAAGGCACGCGGTGTGGCGCCGCAGGCAGCCAGGTCGCTGAGGTTGACGGCCAGGGCCTTGTGACCCAGGCAGTGCGGATCGGCGTCGGGCAGAAAATGGCGTCCCTGCACCAGCATGTCACACGACACAGCCAGATCTTGTCCCAGGGTAGGGCGCCACAACGCGCAATCGTCCCCAATGCCCAACACGGCGCGGCCTTGCGTGGCGGCTTGTTTGAAGTAGCGGTCGATCAGCTCAAATTCACCCATAGGCGCTAGCTTAACCGCTGCAACTGCGACAATAAGCACATGAGCACCACTTACCGCATTGCCCCCTCCATCCTGTCTGCCGATTTCGCCCGCCTGGGCGAAGAAGTGCGCAACGTGATTGCCGCTGGCGCGGATTGGATCCACTTTGACGTGATGGACAACCATTACGTGCCCAACCTGACCTTTGGCCCCATGGTGTGTCAGGCACTTAAACCACATGCCAAAACGCCTGCGGGCGAGGCTGTGCCGATCGATGTGCACCTCATGATCTCGCCGGTCGATGCGCTGGCCGCGTCATTTGCCGAGGCGGGCGCTGACCTGATCAGCTTTCATCCCGACGCCAGCTCGCATGTGCACCGCAGCGTGCAGGCCATCAAAAGCAAAGGCGTCCAAGCCGGACTGGTGTTCAACCCGGCTGAGCCGCTGGACGTGCTGGAGTGGACGATTGACGACATTGATCTGATCCTGATCATGAGCGTCAACCCAGGCTTTGGGGGGCAAAGCTTCATTGATTCGGCCCTGCGCAAAGTGGAACAAGCCCGCAAATGGATTGAGCGCAGTGGCCGCGACATCCGACTGGAAGTTGATGGCGGCATCAAGGCCGACAACATTCGCCGTGTGGCTGATGCCGGTGCCGACACCTTTGTGGCGGGCAGTGCCATTTTCGGCAAGCCCGATTACAAGGGCGTGATTGATCAGATGCGCGCAGCCCTGAAGTGAGCATGCGTGCGCAGGCGGTGGTGCTTGACCTGGATGGCACCCTGGTCGACACCTTGGGCGACTTCACGGTCGCCCTCAATCGCTGCATGGCCGATTTGGGTTGGCCCGCTTTGGCTCCCGAGTGGGTTGAGCGAGCGGTGGGCAAGGGCTCGGAGCACCTGATCCGCAGCGTGCTCGCACACCAACTCTCGCAAGAGGCCGTCAAGGGCGTGGGCTGCGCCTGTCCTGCGCTGACGGTGGATGCGTATTATCCCCGCGTGTGGTCTGCCTACCAACAACATTACCGTGACATCAATGGTCAGTTTGCGCAGGCCTATCCGGGTGTGAGCGAAGGCTTGGCGCTGTTGCGCAACCTAGGGCTGCGCATGGCCTGCGTTACCAACAAGCCTGTCGCTTTTGCGCAAGACCTGCTGGACAAGCTGGGTCTGGCAGATGCCTTTGCAGTGGTTTATGGTGGTGACAGTTTCGAGCGCAAGAAACCCGATCCCTTGCCCTTGCTCAAGGCGTGCGAAGCGCTGGGCACCGACCCGGCGCATACCTTGATGGTGGGTGACTCGGTCAATGATGCGCAGGCTGCGAATGCCGCGGGCTTGCCGCTCGTGCTCATGACCTATGGCTACAACCATGGGCAGGACATTCGGCAAACCCCAGCTCTCGCCTGGCTGGATCGACTCGACCAGATCGAACCCTGCCTGGCTTTGCGCTAAACTTGATGCCATCATGTTGCGCATGCCCCTTTCATCCTTAGCAGTCAGCCTGTCGGCCCGCATTTGTGCATATGGCCGGGGAGCCTGGCCCTGG
>CAZPTM010000205.1:0-3102 GCA_964589665.1 uncultured Limnohabitans sp.
AAGTGGACGAGCGCGATGTCTCGGGCATCAGCGGCGTCGAATGGGACGCGGTGGAGCTGCCCAGCCAGTTCATGGAAAACTTCTGTTGGGAGTGGCCCGTGCTGCAGCACATGACCCAGCACGTGGACACGGGCGAGCCCCTGCCCCGCGCCCTGTTCGACAAAATGCTGGCCGCCAAAAACTTCCAAAGTGGCCTGCAAACCCTGCGCCAGATTGAGTTCGCGCTGTTTGACATGCGACTGCACGCCGAGCACGACCCTGCGCTGGACTTCATGCCCTTGCTAGACCAAGTTCGCGCCGAAGTCGCCGTGCTGCAGCCGCCCAGCTTCAACCGCATGGCTCACACCTTCAGCCACATTTTCTCGGGTGGCTACGCCGCAGGCTACTACAGCTACAAATGGGCCGAAGTACTCTCCGCCGACGCCTACGCCGCTTTTGAAGAAACTGCCACCAACGGCCAGCCTAGCATCGAGACCGGCCGCCGCTATCGCAAAGAAATCCTCGAAGCCGGTGGCAGCCGCCCCGCTCTGGAATCCTTCAAGGCCTTCCGGGGCCGTGAACCCAGCCTTGACGCCTTGCTGCGCCATCAGGGCATGGCATAAACTGCATCACCCACAACGGAGACAAGCCTCATGAAAATCGAAACCCTGGCCGTGCACGCTGGCCAATCGCCCGACCCCACCACCAAGGCCGTGGCGGCGCCCATCTACCAGACCGTCGCCTATGCTTTTGACAGCGCCCAGCACGGTGCCGACCTGTTTGACTTGAAAGTGCCGGGCAACATTTACACCCGCATCATGAACCCCACGCAGGACGTGCTGGAAAAGCGCGTCGCGGCCCTGGAAGGCGGCATTGCCGCGCTGGCCGTGGCCTCGGGCATGGCGGCCATCACCTATGCCATTCAGACGATTGCCGAGTCGGGCGACAACATCGTCTCGGCCAGCACGCTGTACGGCGGCACCTACAACCTGTTTGCCCACACGCTGCCGCAAATGGGCATCCACGTGCGCTTTGCTGACCCGCGCCAGCCCGAAACCTTCGCCGCGCACATTGACGAGCGCACCAAGGCCATCTTCTGCGAATCGGTGGGCAACCCGCTGGGCAATGTGACCGACTTTGCCAAGCTGGCCGAGATTGCCCACGCCCACGGCATTCCGCTGATCGTGGACAACACCGTGCCCAGCCCCTACCTGTGCCGCCCCATCGAGCACGGCGCCGACATCGTGGTGCATTCGCTCACCAAATACCTGGGTGGCCACGGCAACAGCGTGGGCGGCGCGATTGTGGATTCGGGCAAGTTCCCTTGGGCCGAGCACAAGGCCCGCTTTAAGCGCCTGAACGAACCCGACGTGTCCTACCACGGCGTGGTCTACACCGAGGCCCTGGGCCCAGCCGCCTACATTGGCCGCGCCCGTGTGGTGCCGCTGCGCAACATGGGCGCCGCCATTTCGCCGATGAATTCGTTCCTGATTTTGCAAGGCATCGAAACCCTGGCCCTGCGCATGGACCGCATCTGCGACAACGCCCTGGCCATCGCCAAGCACCTGAAAAACCATCCCAAGGTGGCTTGGGTCAACTATGCGGGCCTGCCTGACCACCCGGAACACAGCTTGGTGCAAAAGTACATGGGTGGCAAGGCCTCGGGTATCGTGTCTTTTGGCCTCAAGAGCCAGGACGCCGACAAACGCGCCGCCGGCGCCCGCTTCCTGGACGCACTGGGCTTGTTCACCCGCCTGGTCAACATTGGCGACGCCAAGTCGCTGGCCACACACCCGGCCTCGACCACTCACCGCCAGCTCGACGCCACCGAACTGGCCAAGGCCGGTGTGAGCGAAGACATGGTGCGCCTGTCGGTAGGCATCGAACACATTGACGACCTGATGGCCGATCTGGAGCAAGCGCTCAGCAAAGCCTGATGGGCTTCAGCCCGCAAGCAAGCCCCTTGTTCACGCAAGGGGCTTTTTTTATTGGCAGTCATTAAATTGACACATATTTCCATGAAAATGGAAATATGGAAGAGAAAGACATTGTCAAAGCCCTGGCCGCTCTGGCCCAGGTGAACCGGTTGCAGGTGTTTCGCCATCTGGTTGTCGCGGGCAAACCCGGCGCCACACCCAGCCAACTGGGCGAAGCGCTGGGCCTGCCCAACGCCACGCTGTCGTTTCACCTCAAGGAACTGCTCAATGCCGGCCTGGTCAACCAGGAGCGCGCTGGGCGCAACCTGATCTACCGTGTCCGCATTGACCAGATGAACAGCCTGCTGACCTATCTGACCGAAAACTGTTGCCAAGGCCAGGAAGCCTGTCTTGAGCCAGTCTGTTGCACCACAACTTGAAACGCTGATCCACCATGACCCATCTCAACGCCCCTTTGAACGTGCTGTTTTTGTGCACCCACAACTCGGCCCGCAGCATCCTGGCCGAAGCCCTGCTCAACCATCTGGGGCAAGGCCGCTTCAAGGCCTATTCAGCTGGCAGCAGCCCGCGCGAAAACCAACAGCCCAACCCCATCGGGCTGGAAACCCTGGCCCATGCGGGCGTCAACACAGACGGCCTTTACAGCAAAAGCTGGGATGTATTCAGTGGCCCCGATGCACCGCATATGGACCTGATCGTCACCGTTTGCGACAACGCCGCAGGCGAGGTCTGCCCCTTCTGGCCGGGTCATCCTGCCAAGGTCCACTGGGGCTACGCTGACCCTTCCGCCCAAGTCGGCGAAACCGCACAACGCGAGGCGTTCCGCCAGACCTTGCACCTGATCCGCCAGCGCCTGGAGTTGTTCATCAACCTGCCCGAGGCAAGTTTGAGCAAACTGACACTGGAGCAAAGCGCACGCGAACTGGCCGGAGATGCAGCATGAGTGTGCAGTGCGAAGTCACGGCCAAAGCCGCAGCCCATGCGCCCATGACGGTGTTTGAACGCTACCTCACTGTGTGGGTGTTCTTGTGCATCGTGCTGGGCATTGCCTTGGGTCAATTGTTCCCCACCCTGTTCCAAACCATTGGCGCGCTCGAAGTCGCGCAGGTTAATTTGCCCGTGGGTTTGCTGATCTGGGTGATGGTCATTCCCATGCTGGTCAAAGTGGACTTTGGCGCACTGCACC
>CAZPTM010000206.1:0-3041 GCA_964589665.1 uncultured Limnohabitans sp.
GTCGGTGTCCACCTCGCACGCAGCACGCGGGGCAAGCCCTGCGCGCCGCCAGCTGGTCTGTAAGTTGCGCCTCACGCCTGTGTGCGTGAGGGCAGCGTTTTCTCCCCCTATTCATTTGTGTTTATCGTCCTGCCATTTCAGGGCAGGGCGTTGCTGTAT
The DNA here is from genome assembly GCA_964589665.1 of uncultured Limnohabitans sp. GTDB lineage: Bacteria > Pseudomonadota > Gammaproteobacteria > Burkholderiales > Burkholderiaceae_C > Limnohabitans_A. Next base: position 160 of record CAZPTM010000206.1, read on the forward strand.
CTGGAGAATTTCATGGCTGATCTTTTTGACAACCCTATGGGCCTGTGTGGCTTTGAATTTGTGGAATTTGCTTCGCCTGTGTCGGGCGTGCTCGAACCCTTGTTCGAGAAATTGGGCTTCAGCCTGGTGGCCAAGCACCGGTCCAAAGATGTGGTGCTGTATCGCCAGGGCGATATCAATTTCATCGTCAACCGCGAGCCCAAGAGTCTGGCGGGCTACTTTGCCTCCGAGCACGGCCCCTGCGCCTGTGCGCTGGCGTTTCGTGTGAAGGACTCGCACAAAGCCTATGCCCGCGCACTGGAAATGGGCGCGCAACCGGTGGATGTGCCCACCGGGCCGATGGAGTTGCGCTTGCCCGCTGTCAAAGGCATTGGCGGTGCGCCGCTGTACCTGATCGACCGGTATGAAGATGGCAAAAGCATTTACGACATCGATTTTGAATTCGTTGAAGGTGCAGATCGTCACCCGGTGGGCCACGGCTTCAAGATGATCGATCACCTCACCCACAACGTGTACAAAGGCCGCATGGCTTTCTGGGGGCAGTTTTACGAGAAGATCTTCAACTTCCGCGAGATCCGTTACTTTGACATCAAAGGCGAGTACACCGGCCTCACCAGCCGCGCCATGACGGCGCCAGACGGCCTGATCCGCATTCCCCTGAACGAAGAGTCGGGCAAAAACGGTGGGCAGATCGAAGAGTTTTTGATGCAGTTCAACGGCGAGGGCATTCAGCATATTGCCTTGCTGACCGACGATCTGCTGGCCAGTGTGGATGCGCTGCAAATGGCCGGTATTCCGCTCATGACCGCGCCCAACGACATTTACTACGAGATGCTGTCCGAGCGCTTGCCCGGTCATGGCGAGCCGGTGGGCGAGCTGCAGACGCGTGGCATCTTGCTTGATGGCTCTACCGCCAATGGCGAGAAGCGCTTGCTGCTGCAGATCTTCAGCCAGACGCTGCTTGGGCCGGTGTTCTTTGAGTTTATTCAGCGCAAGGCCGACGAGGGCTTTGGCGAAGGCAACTTCAAGGCGTTGTTTGAGAGCATGGAGCGAGATCAGCTGCGCCGCGGTGCGATTGAAGGGGTGAGCCCCGCAGCGTGATACGCTGCACACATGTCATCCAAGCTGTTGCCACACATTGACCCCAAGCGCTGCACGGGCTGCGGCTGGTGTGTGGCCGTATGCCGGCCACATGTGCTCAGTTTGCACACCAAAGGATGGCGCAAGCATGCGGTGCTGCACGATGCCGCAGGCTGTACGGCTTGCGGCAAGTGCGAACCACGCTGCCCACATGGAGCGATTCATATGGTGGCTGAACCGCCCGCTTCTATCAAGCCATGAAGTGCGTGCTGTCCATCACCTTCAGGTCTTGCGCCACAAGGGGCGCAAAGTCCATCTGGTCAAGCACGTCGCGCTGCAGGTCGATGCCGGGCGCAATCTCGAACACCTCGATGCCTTTTGGCGTCAGGCGGAAGCTGGCGCGTTCGGTCAGGTACAGCACTTCCTGCTTGCGCACCAGGCCTTGTGGGCCTGAAAAGGTGATCTGATCGACTTTCTTCACCAGCTTTTTGACCGTTCCTTGCGTGAGCACGCGCATCTGGCCGTCCCCGGTTTGCAGCTTGACGCCTTTGGCTGCCAGTGTGCCGCAGAACACCACTTTCTTGGCGTTTTGTGCGATGTCGATGAAGCCGCCGGGGCCTACGGTGACGCCGCCCAAACGCGAGACGTTGACCGAGCCTTCTTCGTCAAACTCACCAAAGCCCAAGAAGGCTATGTCAAGACCGCCGCCGCCGTAAAAGTCGAACTGCGTGGCCGCGTCGAGCATGGCGGTAGCGTTGCGGGCGTAGCCAAACAGCACACCGTCCATCAGCGTGCCACCGTAGGTGCCGTGTTCGATGGTTTGGTAGATGCGGTGTTGTTCGTTGCGAGCCGCAATCAGTTTGGCCACCGCGTCGGGAACGCCCACGCCGTAGTTGATGACGGGTCGTGTTTTGCCAGTGTTGAACAGCTCAGCATGTGCTCGGCGGGCTACAGCCTGGCGTTCGCCAAAGGCTTCTTGCGACGCTGCGACTTCGCGGGCGTGGTCTTCGGCTTCGCTGGCCGCGCGTGCTGCGCCGGTGAGTTCGCCGCTGAAGGCTGGGTCAAACGGAATGGCATAGCTGGTTTGCTGTGCGGGGTCGACCACGATGGCGTCTACCCAGGCCGAGGGGATGCGCACTTCGCGAGCTTTGAGTGCGCCTTTAGGCAAGCGCTCCTTGACCTGTACGATGACGGTGCCGCCGCTGTTGCGTGCAGCCAGCGCCAACGATTGCGCGTCCAGGTTGGCCGCTTCGTGTTCGAAACTGATGTTGCCGTCTTCGTCGGCGGCGCTGGCGCGAACGATGGCGACATGAATAGGGAAGGGCTTGTAGCGCAGCCACTCACGGTTGTCGATGGTCACCACTTCGGCCAGGTCTTCCTGGGCGGCATTGTTCATCTTGCCGCCACCGTGGCGCGGGTCGCATACGGTGCCCAGTCCAATGTGGCTGATGAGGCCAGGGCGTCCGGCACCAATCTCGCGCATGAGCTGGCTGGAGACGCCGCCGGGCAGAATGTAGGCCTCGATTTTGTTGTCCAGGGCGAGCTGCTGCATGGCGGGCGACCAGACCCAATGCCCGCCGATCACACGTTTGACCATGCCTTCGTGCGCAAAGCAGTTCATGCCTTTGGTTTTTTTGTCGCCAATGCCCAGGGCGTGCATCACCGTCAGGTCGCGCGGTTGCTGGGTGCTCAGAAAGCGCTCTTGCACCGCTTCAAACAGGTGGGTGGCCTCCATCAGGCCGCCGCCACCGCCCATCAGGCCCACGGTGTCGCCGTCTTGAATCAGTTGTGCAGCCTGGGCG
>CAZPTM010000207.1:0-3014 GCA_964589665.1 uncultured Limnohabitans sp.
GCCGCAGATCGTGGAAGAGGTGTTCGAGATTGTCAAAGACCTCAACACCAAAGAAAAAGTGACCTTCCTGCTGGCCGAGCAAAACACCAACATGGCGCTCAAGTATGCGGACTACGGCTACATCATGGAGTCGGGTCGTATCGTGATGGACGGTGCCGCCGAAGACCTGCGCACCAACGAAGACGTCAAGGAGTTCTACCTGGGCGTGGGCGGCGGTGAGCGCAAGAGCTTCAAGGACGTCAAGAGCTACAAGCGCCGCAAGCGCTGGCTGGCTTGATGCAGCTTGCTGCGGCAATCTCCCCAAAACACTCCCTCAGTTTGACACGCCATGAAGCACTTTGACGCTCAGGAAACACGTGCTCCGCAGGATCGTGAAGCGGCCTTGATGGCTGCCTTGCCTGCACAAATTGCCAACGCGCAGCAAAACAGTGCGGCTTTTGGCGAAATCCTCAAAGGCGTAGATGCGGCCGGCATTACGAGCCGAACTGCCCTGGCGAAATTGCCTGTTACACGCAAATATGAACTGCTCGAGCGCCAGCAGGCGCAACGCGCAAAAGATCCCTTTGGCGGCTTCTCTACCATTGGTTGGAAGGGCATGTTGCGTAGCTCAGGCGCCAAGCGCGTGTACCAATCACCCGGTCCGATTTACGAACCCGAGGGCCAAGCTGGCGACTATTGGCGTGCAGGACGCGCCATGGCCGCTGCTGGCTTTGAGGCCGGCGATCTGGTGCATAACTGTTTCAGTTACCACCTTACCCCAGGCGCCTGGATCATGGAAAGCGGTGCGCACGCTGTGGGGTGCACGGTCATTCCTGGCGGCGTGGGTAACACCGAGCAGCAACTGGCGGCCATAGCCGATTTGCGACCCCACGCGTATTCCGGCACACCCAGTTTTTTGAAAATCCTCATCGAAAAGGCCGCAGAGGCCGGGCAAAAACTGTCCATCACCAAAGCCATGGTGTCAGGCGAGGCCTGTCCTCCGTCCCTGCGCGACTGGTTTACGCAACAAGGCGTCAATGCCTACCAGTGCTATGCCACCGCTGATGTCGGCCTGATTGCCTACGAAACCGAAAGTCGCGAAGGCTTGGTGGTTGACGAAGGCGTGATTGTTGAAATCGTGCGCCCAGGCACGGGCGAGACGGTGCCTGATGGTGAAGTCGGGGAGGTGGTTGTCACGGTCTTGAACCCTGACTACCCATTGATTCGTTTTGGCACTGGCGACTTGTCTGCCGTGCTGCCGGGCGCCTGTCCCACGGGCCGCACCAATACACGCATCAAAGGCTGGATGGGGCGTGCCGATCAAACCACCAAAGTGCGCGGTATGTTTGTGCACCCCGGCCAGGTCAATGAAGTGGTCAAGCGATTTGCCGAAGTGGCGAAAGCCCGTTTGGTCGTGACAGGCGAGATGGCCAATGACCAGATGTGCCTGCAAGTCGAAGCGCTCAATGCTGCTGCGGACTTGGCTCAACGCGTGGCCGATGCGGTGCGCGATGTCACCAAACTGCGCGCAGACGTGCAGGTGGTTGCGCCGGGTAGTTTGCCCAATGACGGTAAGGTCATTGAGGATGCTCGCAGCTACAAATAAGCAGCCTTAGCCTGAGGCGGAGGTGCCCAGGCCGTGGCGGCCCAGCAGGTGAGCCAGTTCAATGGCGGACTGCACGCCCATTTTTGAAAACACATTGGCTCGGTGAAATTCAACGGTGCGCACCGTGATGCCGAGGTGGTCGGCAATATTTTTGTTGTAGTGGCCCGCCAGCAGCTGGTCAAGCACCTCGCGCTCGCGTTGGCTCAGTTGCGCTAGGGCCAGCTTCAGTCGTTGCGCTTCTTGCTGAACAGGGCTTTGCGCAGCAGCCAAAGCGCGCTCCACTTTGTCCACCAGCACATTGTTCTGGAAAGGTTTTTCCAGAAAATCCCAGGCGCCGCTTTGCATCGCTTGTACGGCCATGCTCACGCTGCCATGGCCCGTAAGGAACAGAACAGGCCAAGGGCAGGCAATTTGCTTGAGTTCTTCAAACGTGGCCAAGCCCGACAGCGGCTCCATGCGAATGTCCAGCAAGACCACAGCTGCAGGCCATGGTGAAGGCTGGGTGCGCACGTGCTGCACAAACTCTTCGCTGCTGCGCCAGCTTTGGCAAGAATGTCCGCGCGAGTCCAGCAGCCAGCTCAAGCCATCGCGAAAATCATCATCGTCATCGACCACGTGGATGGTGGCACTGCTCATGCGGGCGTCTCCTGTGTGCTCAGCGGTAGCCAAAGGGTAATGCGGGCTCCGCCCAAATTATCATCACGTGCCACTTCCAATCGTCCATGGTGAGCCTCCATGACGGAGCGGCAAATGGCCAGGCCCATGCCCATACCGCCTTCCTTGCTGGAATAGAAGGCCTGGAAAATTTGTTCGCGGTGTTCGTCGCTCACGCCAGGCCCACTGTCGGCAACCGTGATGCCAAGCTCGTGTTCATTGAGGGTCCAATCCAGCCTCGCGCGTGCGACGGGTTGCGTTTGCGCCCATTCGGCGGCATTGCTCAGCACGTTGCGAAAAGCGTGCTCGAGCAGGCCAGGATCTGCATCGACAACGAGTTGTGCGTCGGGCCAATGCATATCCCATTTCACTTTGGACATGCGCTCGAAAGGCTTGCACAGCCGTTGCAGGAACGGCGTGATGTGAACGCGCTCACGTGCCATCTCACGACGACGCGCGAAGGCGTTGACGCGTTGAATCACGCGCCCTGCCTTGTCTGAAAGACGCTCCATGCGGCTGACCACTTGCTCGACTTCGGCCAGTTCGATCTTACGATCGCGGATACGGTTGAGCAGGCCATTGGCAAAACTGCTCAGAGCGCCCAGCGGCTGGTTGAGTTCGTGGGCCAAGGTTGATGCCACTTCACCTACAGCCACCAGGCGGCCCAGTGCTTCAAGTTTGTCTTGCTGGGTACGGGCTGTGCGTTCTGCGCGTTTGCGTTCGCTGATGTCCAGCACCGAGCTCATCCAGCCAATTTGCTGGCCGTGAACATCGG
>CAZPTM010000208.1:0-3012 GCA_964589665.1 uncultured Limnohabitans sp.
CGCTGGCCGACCACTGCCACAAGACCAACCCGCGCATTGCCAGCGCGGAGGAATATCGCCAAATGTTGAGCGTGAGCCTTTAAAGGCTGGGTGCAATTGCGGGCAGATGGGCCATGCTCAATCTGACAAGGCCAGTCGAACACCTAGCCCCACAAACAAGCCCCCGACCCCGCGCTGCAGCCACTGCTGCAGATGGCGGTTGACGCCAAGCTTGCCCATACGTGCCGCCAACCAGGCCAACAAAAGACACCAGAGCAAGGAATTGAACGTAAAAATCCCGCCCAAGACCAGGAAGGCCAACGCTTTCTGAGGAGCTGCAGGGGCAATGAACTGCGGCACAAAGGCCAGAAAAAACAGCGCGACTTTGGGGTTCAGCACATTGGTCAAAAACCCCTGAACAAAAACCGAGGACCAGGCAGCAGGCGCCAGTGCACGCGGTGCTTGCCCCGCCTGCTGACGCTGTAGCAAGAGATTGAGGCCCATGTAAGCCAGGTAAGCAGCTCCCACCCACTTGACGACCGTAAAAGCGAGCGGCGACGTGGCCAAAATGGCGGACAGCCCCAAGGCCGCCGCCAGCACATGCACCAGGCAACCCGTACAAATACCCAGCGCAGCCGCTACGCCAAAGCGCCAGCCCAAAGCGGCACTGCGTGTGGCAATGAACAAGGTGTCTGCTCCAGGCGTCAGATTGAGCAACAGCCCAGACACAACAAAAAGCCAAAGATCATGAATGCCCAGCATGTGCACCTCAGGCGATGGACTGTTTTACAAGCGATGAATCGTCATCGTAACCGCGCAAAAAGACTGTCGTTGTCCGGACTGTAGCGACGGTACCTTTGAGCGCCCATGTCCAGAAAGAATTCATCCTTGTAGCTGAACAGCGAAGCGCCTTCAGCCTTGTTTTCCAGCAGGGTTGGGCGAATGTCGCCCTCGGGCGTGTGCACCAGAGTCAAGGGCACCGGCGCAGCGCGACCTGGCACAAACAGCTCAGCCGCCGTGACCGCGCCCTCTGCAGGTGCCAAGACCAGATAAGCCGCCAGCACCGCGCCTTGCGTAGGTGCGGGATCGGGTTCAAAAGCCAGCCCGGCCTCGAAAATGCGAATGCACTGGTTGCGCACGTTCGACCAGGTGTAGCCCGCAGAGCCGATGCACCCGTGGGCATCACGGTCAGACCCTACCACTGGGGCTGCCACAGGATTGGTCGATTGGCCCTGCGGCGAACAAGCCGCCAGCAAAGCGCCTAACGCCAATGCGCCTGAGATTTTTTTCATTTTCAATCACTCCCTTTTTGAATTTTTATAAGGCTTTTAGCGCACCAACAGATACACGCACAGCGATAACGACAGGACCGAAAACAACAAAGAGAGCATCAATATGGACTTGTAAATATCCAACTGCTTTTGGGCGGACTGCGCCGCCTGTTCAAAGCCCTGAATAGCCTGCTGCATTTTGTCGGCCAACACATGAATCGACTGCGCGTTTTGGGTCGCTGCGCCCTGCAGCTCTTCAATCAAAGCCGCTAATGCCGGGTCGGACTTGAGCACATCCTTTTTACTGGTGAAGGCCGGCAATGCAGCGGCCGCCACCTGCGCGATGTAAGGCGCCACGGTCTTGATGATTTGCAAATAGCCCAGTGCCATAAAAACTCCTGAATCAACGACGAGGCAAAGCCTCTTGTTTCGCCTTTTTGAGCAAGTGCGCCCGCAAAGCCGCTTGCCAACCCAGCTCAGCCCACTCGCGAGCTACCTCGGGCTCATCAAGCATGGCGTCTGGCGCCTTGTAATACGACAACGCCACCCGCCGCCCCTTGGCCTCGTACACAAACGGCCCCAGGCCTGCGGCCTCGAAGGCGGGCCGACTCTCGTCATCAACTTTGAGGAACAGCTGCCCGTCTGCAATAAGCGCGAACATCACCCCCGCATGGTAAATGCCATGCCCGCCAAACATGCGCTTGGCCGTGACCGGACGCCAGGGGCGCAGGAGCTCGAGGATGAAGGTGGCGAATTGGGACATACGAAGGCTGGATGCTTATTCGAACAGGTTAAACGTTGGACCCCTTTTCGCGACGACCAGAACGACTTGTACGGCATCTACAACTTCCATTGCGCCAGCGCATTCAAAAGCTGCGCACCGGGACTCGCGGAACTATAGGCACCCTGTATCTGCCATGACTGCGATTCAAGCCACTTTGTCTTTTCGCCAACAACAGCTACGAGCTCGTCATGCTCCAAGCAGTACCAGGACTCCCCTACGGGAAAGGCGACATGTATGTCTTTGTCCATGTACTTCTTATCTATCGTCAAGCGTGACTTTAGTTGCACCTTAAGGGTTGTGTTTCCATCCTTGTGATAGGCCAGGAAATCCGCTCCCTGCCAATCATCTGCCAGTTTGATGCAGTTAAAGCCGTAGTCGGCCAAAAGTCCTGCCACCTTTTGAAAATTGAACGCCTCCTGCTGACGGGAGTTCAACTGCGAATAGTCGATACGCGTGAGCTTCATTTTTTATGTTTCACTATTGAGTGAAAAAAGGGGGGCGTATGAATTAAGGTGCTTCAGAAAGTGCTCAGCTTTATCTTCCGCGAACCGCTCACAGACTGGCTCAGGCCTACGTGTTCTCGATGAACATCCAGAGCATAAATCTGGTTTTACAGTTCTGCAGTCCCTTACTTATTGAATCATCATTAAATACGCTTATTTTTTTGATCTAACTATAGCCGCAATGAAGGTTAAATTGACTTCTATTTAATTCATATTGTTGCACGACTCAGAGCGGCAACAGGTCTTCCACCCTACCTAGCTCCAGCCATTGCGCAAACTCATCAGCCAGCTGCCGCGCAGCGCTGGCTGCAGCGTTCCATACCTTCATCCGCGCCTGCAGGTCTTGGCCGTAGGTCACAAAGTCCTGGCGGTCGGGCAGTTTGCCGTTGGGCAGGGTTTTGACCCATTCGGGGTTGGGCGCCAGCAGTACGACCGAGTCCAGCGCGGGGGTGGCGTGGTGACGCCACTTCAGGGC
>CAZPTM010000209.1:0-2979 GCA_964589665.1 uncultured Limnohabitans sp.
GGATGGTGTCTTCGTCATGTTCCACCACCACCAGCGTGTTGCCCTTGTCGCCAAGTTTGTGCAGGGCGTTGAGCAGAATCTGGTTATCGCGGGCATGCAGACCAATCGTGGGTTCGTCGAGCACGTAACAGACACCCTGCAAATTGCTGCCCAGTTGCGCGGCCAGGCGGATGCGCTGGGCTTCGCCGCCCGACAGCGTGGGCGCACCCCGGTCGAGCGTGAGGTAGCCCAGGCCCACTTCTTCCAGAAACTCCAGACGACTCTGGATTTCAGGCACCAAGTCGCGGGCGATGTCAGCCTCGCGGCCCGAGAGCTGGAGGGTCTGCACCCAGCGGCGCACGTCGCTCACACTCAAACGTGCGATGTCGGTAATGCGCCAGGCCTGCGCCTCTGCACCGTGCAGCTTGACGGCGCGGGCGGTGGCGTTCAGGCGTGTTCCTTCGCAAGTGGGGCACGCCACGTCCACCAGGTCTTCCACCTCGGGCTCGGCAAAGGTCTGCTCGCGGCCTTTGTCTTTGTCGTCGCGCACCGAGTCATCAAACACTTTGCGCTGTTCCTTGCTCAACTTGGTACCCGTGCCAACGCAGTCCGGGCACCAGCCGTGCTTGCTGTTGTACGAGAACAGGCGCGGGTCCAGTTCGGCATACGAGGTGGCGCAAGCCGGACAGGCACGCAGGGTGGAGAACACCCGGTGCTGGCCGATGCGGGCGGTGGACGTGCCGTTTTCCATCGCCTCTTTCAGGCCATCGAGGTGGCTGAGCACATGCACCACGCCCTTGCCATGTTCGAGCGCGGTGTTCAGCGCCTTGCGCAGCAGCGTCTCTTGCGCAGGCAGCACATCCAGGCTCATCACCGGCAGCTCGATGTTGTGTTCCTTGAAGCGGTCGATGCGCGGGAAGCCTTGCGTCGGCAAAAACTCGCCATCCACGCGCAGGTGGGTGTAGCCACGTGGGCGCGCCCAGTCGGCCAGTTCGGTGTAGACGCCCTTGCGGTTGACCACCAGCGGCGCCAGCAAGCCGATGTGCTGGCCCTTGAACTGGGTCATGAGCTGAGCGGCAATGCTGTCGGGCGTTTGCGGCTGCACAGGCGTGTCGTCGTGCACGCAGTGCTGCACGCCGAGCTTGACGTACAGGAGGCGCAAGAAGTGCCAGACCTCGGTGGTGGTGCCGACGGTGGATTTTCGGCCACCGCGCGACAAGCGCTGCTCAATCGCTACGGTAGGCGGGATGCCATAGACCGCATCGACTTCGGGGCGGCCTGCAGGCTGCACGATGCTTCGGGCGTAGGCGTTGAGGCTTTCCAGGTAGCGTCGCTGGCCTTCGTTGAAGAGGATGTCGAACGCGAGTGTGGATTTGCCGGAACCGCTGACGCCGGTGATGACGTTGAACTGGCCGCGCGGGATGTTGACGCTCAGGTTCTTGAGGTTGTGTTCTTTGGCGTTGACGATCTGGATGGCGTCTTGGCTGAACGCCGATGGCTTGTCATTACCGGATTCGTCATCGCGAGCGAAGCGTGGCGATCCCTGCAAAGACTGCTTCACCTTGCTCGCAGTGACGAGTGAAGCAGCCACTTGCTCAACCGTATATGCATTCAGGCGCTCAGCGACAGCCACTACCTCACCCATCGCCTCCGCATAGTCTCGCAGCGCAGCACCCGTGTGTGATGTCGGGTGCAGACGCACCTCTTCCGGCGTGCCTTCGGCCACAACCAGACCACCGCCCTCCCCACCTTCGGGGCCCAGGTCGATCAGCCAGTCGCTGGCGCGGATCACATCGAGGTTGTGTTCGATGACGATGAGCGAATGCCCGGCCTCGAGCAGCTTACGCAGCGCCCGCATGAGCTTGGCGATGTCATCGAAGTGCAGGCCGGTGGTCGGTTCGTCGAACAGGAAGAGCGTGCCTTTGCGCGCCAGACTCTGGCGGCTTTTGCTGGCGGTCCTGGCGGCTTCGGCCAGAAAGCCGGCGAGCTTGAGGCGTTGCGCTTCACCGCCCGAGAGTGTGGGCACGGGCTGGCCCAGGCGGACGTATTCGAGGCCCACATCGACGATGGGCTGCAAGGCGCGAATAACTTCGCGGTCCTGCGCGAACAGGGCGGCGGCTTCGCTGACGGTGAGTTCGAGGATGTCGGAGACGTTGAGGCGTCTGACTCCGGGAGCAGGCGATTGCCGCGCTTCGCTCGCAATGACGGCTGATACGTCATCGCGTTCGTGGCGTGACATGTCATCGCGAGCGTAGCGTGGCGATCCGCCCATGTCCGGTCGCTCAATGGTGATTTCAAGAATCTCAGGCCGGTAGCGCTTGCCGTCGCAATCGGGGCAGCGCAGGTACACGTCGCTCAAAAACTGCATCTCGACGTGTTCGAAGCCGGAGCCGCCGCAGGTGGGGCAGCGGCCGTCGCCGCTGTTGAAGCTGAACTTGGCGGCGGTGTAGCCGCGCTGGCGCGCTTCGGTCGAGGTCGCGAAGATTTCGCGAATGGCATCCCAGGCGCCCACATAGCTGACCGGATTCGAGCGCGCGGTGTAATACCTGGCGAACCAGCAGAAGATGTGCCTCGCCTCAACGATGTGCGGAAGGCGATGCAGGCTCATAACGTCCCGACGCCCCACCTTCAGCGACCTGCAAACCGCTTCCATGATGGCTTCCAGCGGATAACCGAAGGCACTGGCGTCCTGAAGGGTCAGGATATACTTCTCCGCCCTGCTCATGCCGCTTTCACCTTGTATGCGTGCCACGCCGAGCGAACCGTCCTGCTGATGAGGTTGCGGCTGTAGGACGCCACGTTCTCTTGCTGGTGAAACGGGCAATAAGCCTTGCCGTCCGTCGCATGATTGCAGAACAGATGACCGCCCGGAGCCGTATCACTGAATGATACAGGCCAACGGCACCCCGTCACATCCACGATGGATGCCAACTGGCCTTCGTCGGGCTTTTGAATGGAATGAACAATACGCTTGGAAATGACAAACTCGGCACGGGCAGG
>CAZPTM010000210.1:0-2971 GCA_964589665.1 uncultured Limnohabitans sp.
GATCATCGCCAGCCAGGGCACGCTGGAGCTGATCCAGGAGCGCGGCGCGCAAGACATGAAGAGCGAAATGGAACGATTTCCGCGCCTGTTCCGTGGTGCCGACAGCGTGCCCGGCCTGACCTGGCCGACCATGGTGGTGGGCGGCGGTGACCCCACGAAGGGCGAGGTGCCCGGCAAGCTCAGCATCAACCTCGGCGGCGTGGTCGTGCAGATCTGGCACCCGGGCCCGGGCCACACCAAGGGCGACACCATCGCCTGGGTCGAAGAAGAAAAAGTGCTCTACAGCGGCGACCTGGTCGAATACGAAGCCGGGGTGTACACCGGCGACGCCCAGCTCGAAGAGTGGCCCGCCACCCTTGAAGCCTTGCGTGCGCTCAAGCCCGAGTTCATCGTGCCGGGCCGCGGCGAAGCCATGAAAGGCAACGCCAATGTCAACAAGGCGCTGGACTACACCAAGCGCTGGGTTGAGACCCTGTACAAAGCCGGCAAAGAAGCCGTGGCCGCCGGTATGGACCTGAAGGCCGCCATGGCCCACGCCCGCAAGAGCATGGACCCAATCTTTGGCCATGTGTTCATCTACGAACACTGCCTGCCCTTTGACGTCACCCGCGCCTACGACGAAGCCAGCGGTATCAAGCACCCGCGCATCTGGACCGCCGAGCGCGACATGGCCATGTGGAAAGCCCTGCAGGACTGACGACCGTCAGCCCTTCACCTCAAGACCTGCCGGCCAGTTCGCGCAGGTCTTTTTCATAGGCGCGCAGGCGTTTGGCCGCCTGCTGCCGCTGCTCCGGGCTGGTGCTGTTGTGCAGCTCGGCCAGGTGGCGGCAACCCTGCTCACGCCAGGCTTGCATGCGTTGCTTGTCTGCTTCTTGCGGCGGGTTCAGCCAGTGCTGCCACACTTGCCACAACACCGCCTGGGCCTGTGCTGAGTCCAGCCCTTCGTTGCGAATGCGGTCCAGCGCCTGCAGCAGATCCTGCTGGCGTCGCAGCCGCTCTTGCTGGCCCCACTGCGGCGTCCAGACGGCATCGCGCACATGCCTGCGAACCAGCTCGGTCTGCGAAGGCGTGAGGCGGCCGTAAACATCTTCATAACGCTCGACGGCTGACTTCATCCGCTTTTCCTGCCTGCGCGCTTCTGATGGCGCCAGCCAGTCGTCCGCCCAATCCTCGTTTTTGCGGGCCCAGTACCTCTGCAGGTGTTCGCGCTGCGCGGCCTGCAAGCTGGTGACCACGGGCACGGTCAGCACAATCGACTGCTGCGCGAATGCGTCGATCTGCGTTTCCAGTTCGCGCATGTAAGCACACACCTGCGCTGCCTCTACCGGTTGCTGCGCCACATCCGCCAAACGCGCCAACCAATCCGCATGACCAGGCAGCGCCTGCTTGCGATGCCAGCGCTGCAAATCCTCCAACCCCTGGCGCACAACGGGCGTTTGTGCGCCATTGAAATCCACATGCTTGTCCAGCCACCAATACAGCAGTGTGGGTGTCTGCTCGTAGCCCACCTTCACCGCACTGCAACCCGCCAGCAACAACAGGCTCGCACAGGCCAAAGGCACAAGCGCTTGGCGGATAATTCTCACAATCAGAAGGAACACAATATGGCGACGAATCTTGATGTGGTGATCATGGCAGCGGGCAAAGGCACCCGCATGAAAAGCAGTCTACCCAAGGTTCTTCACCCTGTCGCCGGCAAGCCCATGGTGCGCCACGTGATCGACACCGCACGCCAGCTGCAAGCGCGCCAGACTGTGGTCATCACCGGTCACGGCGCTGAACAAGTCGAGGCCAGCTTGACCGCTGCCTATGGCGCCGAGGGCCTCAGATTTGCCCGCCAGATGCCCCAGTTGGGCACCGGCCACGCCGTGCAGCAAGCCGCGCCCCACCTGCCCGATGACGGCACCGTGGTGGTGCTCTCGGGCGATGTGCCTCTCACCCAGGCCGACACCTTGCAGGCCCTGATTGCAGCCAGCGCGGGCGACAAGTTGGCGCTGCTGACCATCGAATTTGATGACCCCACCGGCTATGGCCGCATCGTGCGTAATGCGGCGGGCCAGGTGCAGGCCATCGTCGAACAAAAAGATGCCAGCGACGAGCAGCGTCGCATCCGCGAGGTCTACAGCGGCATCATGGCCGTGCCAGCGCGCCTGCTCAAACCCTGGCTGGCGAAGCTCGACAACCAGAACGCGCAACAAGAGTTTTATTTGACCGATGTGGTCAAGTTTGCCGTGGCCGACGGCGTGCCCGTGGTCGCCCATGTCATTTCCGACGCAGCACAGGTGGCCGGCGTCAACAGCACGGCGCAGCTGGCTGAGTTGGAACGCATCCACCAGAGCCGCCGCGCCCAAGCCCTCATGGCCGAGGGCGTGCGCATCATCGACCCGGCCCGTTTTGATGTACGCGGCGAACTCGTGTGCGCTCAAGACGTTCAGATCGACGTCAACTGCATCTTCGAAGGCCGTGTTGAGCTGGGCCAAGGCGTGAAGATCGGCGCCAACTGCGTGCTGGCCAACTGCCGCATCGAAGCAGGCGCGGTCATCCACCCCTTCACTCACATTGACGGCGAAAAGCTGGGCGTGACCGTGGGCGAGGGCGCACTCATTGGCCCCTTTGCACGCCTGCGCCCCGGCGCGCAGTTGGGTGCCGAAGTGCATATCGGCAACTTTGTCGAAGTCAAAAACAGCACCATGGCCAAAGGCGCCAAGGCCAACCACCTGGCTTATCTGGGCGATGCCACTGTGGGCGAACGCGTCAACTACGGCGCAGGCAGCATCACCGCCAACTACGACGGCGCCAACAAACACCGCACCGTGATCGAGGCCGATGTGCACATCGGGAGCAACAGCGTGCTGGTGGCACCGGTGACCATCGGCGCCGGCGGCACCGTGGGCGGTGGCTCCACCATTACCAAGAGTACCGAGCCCGGCGCGTTGAGCGTGGCACGCGGCAAGCAGATCAGCATTGCCAA
>CAZPTM010000211.1:0-2954 GCA_964589665.1 uncultured Limnohabitans sp.
GCTGGGCGCGGCCGTGCGCCGTGTGTACGAACGAGATGCGGCCGCCCTGCGCGCTTCTGGCGTGGAGTTCAATGTCTCCATGATCTTCGGCGGCCAGATCGGCACCGAGGGCATGCGCCTGTTCCAGGTCTATTCACCGGGCAACTTCATCGAAGCCACCGACGAAACGCCCTACTTCCAGATTGGCGAATCCAAATACGGCAAGCCCGTGCTTGACCGCGTCATCACCCCGGCTACGCCGCTGGACGAAGCCGCCAAATGCGCCCTGGTGTCGATGGACTCCACCCTCAAGTCCAACCTGTCCGTGGGCCTGCCCCTGGACATGGTGGTATATGAAGCGGGCAGCTTGCACACCGACCGCATCATGTGCATCGACGAAAACAACCCGTACTTCAAAATGCTGCGCAGCAGCTGGGGCGACAAACTGCGCCAGATGTTCGACAGCATCGAAGACCCGATGTGGCATGGCGAAAGCACAACTGTGCCTTTGATGGTGCCTGCTGCGCGCAACACCTTGCTCAAGAAAATCAGCACCCCCGACGAAAAACTGATTTGAGCGCCATGCCAACGCCCATTGTTTTTTCGCACGGCAACAGTTTTCCCGCCTGCACCTACCGCCAGGTGTTCAAGAGCCTGCATTCGCGCGGCTTTGACGTGCAGGCTGTGGAGAAATTTGGTCACGACAGCCAATACCCCGTCAGCGACAACTGGCCCCACCTGGTGCAGCAACTGGCTGACTTTGTGCGAGCTCAAAAAGGCCAGGGCCCGGCCCCGTTTCTGGTGGGGCACTCCTTGGGCGGCATCTTGAGTCTGATGTGCGCCGCCAAACACCCCGAGCTGGCCCGCGCAGTGTTGCTGCTGGACTCCCCCATTCTGGCCGGCTGGAAAGCCACCACTCTGGGTCTGGCCAAACGTACGCCACTGGTGGGTTCACTCTCGCCCGGACGCATCAGCAGCAAGCGCCGCAACCATTGGCCCAGCCGCGAAGCTGCGCTGGAGCACTTTCGCCACAAAAAAGCGTTTGCCCAGTGGGATGCGCAAGTGCTGCAAGACTACATCCAGCATGGCACCACCGAACGCGATGGCCAGATTTACCTGAGCTTTGACCGCGATGTAGAAACCCGCATCTACAACTCGCTGCCCCACAACCTGGGCACCTTGCTGCGCAAGCACCCGGTACAGTGCCCGGTGGCTTTTATTGGCGGCACACACTCTGTGGAAATGCGTCAAGTAGGCATGGAGCTCACCCAACGCGTGACCAAGGGCCGCGTCATGATGATTGACGGCTCACACCTGTTCCCAATGGAAAAGCCCCTTGCCACTGCAGCGGCCATTGAGGCGGCACTACGCAATCTCGGCGCTTGATCAATCCACCCAGTGCACCAGCCCCCAGTGGCTGGTGGCCAGCACCACCAGGCCAAAAGCAATGCGGTACCAGGCAAACACTTCAAAGCTGTGGGTGGAAATGAAGCGCAGCAACCAGCGCACGCACACCCACGCACTGATGAAAGACACCACCAGGCCCACGCTGAACAAAGGCACATCGGCCACGCTCAGCAAGGCACGCTCTTTGTAGAGGCTGTACACACCTGCGCCAATCAAGGTGGGAATGGCCAGGAAGAAGGAAAAATCGGTGGCCGCCTTGCGCGACAAGCCCAGCAACATGCCACCAATGATGGTGGAGCCGCTGCGGCTGGTGCCGGGAATCATGGCCAGACATTGCACCAGGCCCACCTTGAGGGCATCACGCCCGCGCATGTCTTCCACCGCACGAATGCGCACCGTGCTGGGCGGTCGTCGCTCTGCCCACAAGATAATGAGGCCGCCCAAAATAAACGTGGTGGCCACCACTTCGGGCGTGAACAAGTGCGCCTTGATGGCTTTGCCAAACAGCAAGCCCAGGATGACGGCCGGAAAAAACGCAATGGTCACGTTCAACGCAAAGCGCTGTGCCTCTTCCTTGTAGGGCAACTGGCGCAGCGTGGTTCGAATCTTGTCCCAATAGACCAAAATCACCGCGAAGATGGCGCCGGTCTGAATGGCAATATCAAACACCTTGGCTTTGGCATCGGCAAAGTCCAGCAGGCTGCCCGCCAGAATCAGATGCCCGGTGGACGATATCGGCAAAAACTCGGTCAAACCTTCGACCACTCCCATGACCGCTGCTTTGGCCATCAACACTGCATCCATGCACCCTCCTGCTTTATTCAGGGTGCATTATCGCCGTCGACAATCGTCTTGGCCGGGCTGACACCTTTTTTGCTCGGGACTTTTGCGTTCTGAACGTGCCTCGTGTCGATCGCGGCCCTCGGACCTGTGCGCCATGCGCGCTTTTTCTTCGTGATGACGGCTCTGCTTTGCAGCGAGCGTTGGCACTCGCATCGGCACAGGTACCGTGCGAATCACCTCGCGACGCACCACCACTGGAGGCGGCGAAACATACACAGGCGCTGGCTGCACATAACGCACCACCGGTTGTGGTTGGACATACACCGCCGTCTGCCCTGTCACCCCCACAGCTGAACTTGACTCGACCGGGTAATACGCACACCCGCCCAGAGTTGCCAAAGCCATCAGAGCCATCCTGCTTGCAAGACGTTGGGTATTGACATTGAACTTCATGGATCCTCCTTGTTGGCTTGTTTTGCTTGAGCTTAAGCGCCAGGGTCGCGAGCCTTGTAAACCCGACGCAAAGCTGTCGCTGCAATTGGTAAGCAAACGCAAGCGAAACCGTAGCTGCACCGCCTAAAATCACTCCCATGAATTCCCCCGCCTCCACTCCTGCCGGCAACGACGCTAGCGAGCACAAAGTCAGCAATTTCCTGCGCCAGATCATCGAAAAAGACCTGGAGCAAGGCACCTACGCCAGCCGTCGCTGGGCGGGCAGTCCCGGCGATGCCGCCCACCAAGCCACTGGCGAGCCTGACCCTGCCAAAATCCGCACCCGCTTTCCG
>CAZPTM010000212.1:0-2934 GCA_964589665.1 uncultured Limnohabitans sp.
CGCCTTCACCACGGCAGCCTTCGGTCAGCAGCACGCCAGCACCGGCCACGCCGGTGGGGTGGAATTGCCAGAATTCCATGTCTTGCAGCGGGATGCCAGCGCGTGCAGCCATGCCCAGGCCGTCACCGGTGTTGATGAAGGCGTTGGTGGACGATTGGAAGATGCGGCCAGCGCCACCAGTTGCAAACAGCACGGTTTGCGCTTGCAGGGTGTACAGGTCGCCGGTTTCCATCTCCAGCGCAGTGACGCCGACCACATCGCCTTCGGCGTTGCGGATCAGGTCCAGCGCCATCCATTCCACGAAGAAGGTGGTGCGGGCTGCCACGTTGGCCTGGTACAGGGTGTGCAGCATGGCGTGACCGGTACGGTCAGCCGCAGCGCAGGCGCGTTGCACCGGCTTTTCGCCAAAGTTGGCGGTGTGGCCACCGAATGGGCGCTGGTAAATGGTGCCGTCTGGGTTGCGGTCGAAGGGCATGCCCATGTGTTCGAGTTCGTACACGACTTTGGGCGCTTCGCGGCACATGAATTCGATGGCGTCCTGGTCGCCGAGCCAGTCGGAGCCCTTGACGGTGTCGTAGAAGTGGTATTCCCAGTTGTCGTCGGACATGTTGCCCAGCGAGGCGGACACACCACCTTGGGCGGCCACGGTGTGCGAGCGGGTGGGGAACACTTTGGACAGGACGGCCACGTTCAGGCCGGCACGGGCCAGTTGCAGCGAGGCACGCATGCCCGAGCCACCGGCGCCGACGATGACAACGTCGAACTTGCGGTTGGCGATTTGGTCTTTGGTATAGCTCATGGTCTTCAATCAGTGAGAGGTACGCGAAGAAGGGCGGCGCTTACAGACGCCACAGCACCTGGACGGCCCAGCCGGCACAGCCGACCAGCCACACAATGGCAAACACCTGCAGCGACAGGCGGATGCCCACGGGCTGGATGTAGTCCATGAAAATGTCACGCACACCGACCCACACGTGCCACAGCAGGGCCACGATGACGGCAAAGGTGAGGAACTTCATCCACTGGGGGGCGAAGATGCCGGCCCACTGTTCGTAGCCGATGGGGCCAGAGGTGAAGATCACCTGGGCCAGAAGCACCAGGGTGAACAGGGCCATGAGGGCGCCGGTGACGCGCTGCGCGAGCCAGTCGCGCAGACCATAGTGAGCGCCGGTGACGATGCGCTTGGAGCCGTAGTTGACGGACATGTTGTTTGCTCCTGTTGAATTAGTAGAGGCCGAACAGCTTGGCGCCCAGTACGGCAGTCAAGCCCAGGCTCAGTACCAGGGTGACGATGGCGGATGATTTGCCAAATTCCTTGCTCACGGCGTGGCATACGTCCATGTACAGGTGGCGCACGCCAGCGATGAAGTGGTGCAGGTAAGCCCAGATCAGGGCCAGAGTCACCAGTTTGACCAGCACGCCGGGCACAAAGCCCAGGCCCACATTGAAGGCAGCGCTGAATTTGGCAAAGGAAATTTCGGAGCTCGCAGAGTTGTCGAACATCCAGATGATGAAGGGCATCAAAAGGAACATCAGCACACCGCTGACGCGGTGCAGGATCGACACCCAGCCTGCTGCGGGCAGACGGTAGGTGGGCAGGTCCTTCAGGGCATTGATGTTGCGGAACACAGGCCGCTTGCGTGCGATTTCAGTCATGGTGGCACTTTCTGAGGGGTGGTAACGCGTTTGTAATTTTTGGGGACAAACGCACGGATTCTATTGCAATGCAGCAAACTGACATGAGCATTTCAGAAGGCTGACTTTTCAGAGTGGAAAACGATTTTTAACTGAGGGCGTTGTGGTAGTGGTGGCTGTCGGTGCGGTACAGGCCCCGGCGCAGTTCCATGGGTGTGTCGTTGTAGGTGTAGGCTACGCGCTCCACGCTCAGCAGCGGGGTGCCGGCGGGTACGGCAAGCAGGGCTTGTTGACCCTCGTCGGGTATCACGGCGCGGATTTTTTCATCAGCTCGCACCATGCGCACGCCAAATTCGGACTCGAACAGGCCGTACATGGGGCCGTGATACTCGGCCAGGCGCTCGGCACTGAGGCCTTTGAAGGGGCCGCCGGGCAGCCACAGGTCTTCCAAAATGGTGGGTACGCCCGCAAACGCCAGCACGCGGCGCACCTGCACCACCGTGTCGCCCGAGCGCAGGGCCAGGGCACGGGCAATTTCGGCACTGGCGCGCAGGCGACGGCAGTCCACGATGGTGCGTTGGGCGGGGCCTTCGCTGTTGAGATCGCCGCTGTCGGGCACCAGCTTCAAAAAGCGGTACTGCACGTGCTGTTCGGCATGGGTGGCTACAAAGGTGCCTTTGCCCTGGCGGCGCACCAGCAGGTTGTCGCCGGCGAGCTCGTCAATGGCTTTGCGCACGGTGCCCTGGCTGACGCGGTAGCGGGCGGCAAGATCCATCTCGCTGGGGATGGCTTCGCCGGGCTTCCATTCTGCGGCTTGCAGGCTTTGCAGGATCAACCCCTTGATTTGCTGGTACAGCGGGCTGAAGGCCGGCGTGGGGGCGGTGTTGTCCGCTCCTGCTGTGAGTTCTGGGGGGGGGCTTTGGGTGTTCATGGGCAAGAAAAGTGTGCGGGAGGTCAGCCCCCTGTCAGGTGTGCAATCATATCTTATATAAGACATAAGACAAATTGACCTATCAGGGTTTTCGCGGGTACACTCGCAAGTTGTTTTCTCTTTCATCACTACCTCACATCTGGAGTTTTCTATGAGCAAGAAGCCCGTCCGCGTTGCCGTCACCGGCGCAGCTGGTCAAATCGGTTACGCCCTGTTGTTCCGCATTGCCTCTGGGGAAATGCTGGGCAAGGACCAGCCCGTCATCCTGCAACTGCTGGAAATCCCAGACGAGAAAGCCCAGAAAGCCCTCAAAGGCGTGATGATGGAGCTCGAAGACTGCGCCTTCCCGCTGCTGGCCGGCATGGAAG
>CAZPTM010000213.1:0-2921 GCA_964589665.1 uncultured Limnohabitans sp.
CACCGTTGACCAGGCAGCCGATGTTGCCGTCCAGGGAGATGTAGGCCAGGTCGAACTTGGAGGCTTCCACTTCGGCCGGATCTTCTTCGTCCAGATCGCGGTAGGCCACGATTTCGGGGTGGCGGAACAGGGCGTTGGCGTCAAAGTTGAATTTGGCGTCCAGGGCGATGATGTTGCCCTTGCTGTCGCAGTTCAGGGGGTTGATTTCCACCAGCGACGCGTCGGTGTCCATGTAGCACTTGTAGAGCTTTTGCAGGACGTCGGCAGCCTGGTCAGCGGAGCCGCCGGTCAGGCCGATGGCGTTGGCGACCTTGAGCGCCTGGGCCTGGCCCAGACCGGTCAGGGGGTCGACCAGCTCGGTGACGATTTTCTCGGGCGTGCTGTGCGCCACTTCTTCGATGTCCATGCCGCCTTCGCTGGAAGCGATGACTGCCACTTTCTGGCTGGCACGGTCGGTCACGAGGGACAGGTAGTATTCTTTTTGAATGTCAGCGCCGTCTTCAATGTAGAGGCGGCGCACCTTCTGGCCTTCGGGGCCAGTCTGGTGGGTCTTGAGCTGCATGCCCAGAATTTGTTCAGCCAGTTCCTTGACCTGCTCGATCGATTTGGCCACTTTCACGCCACCGCCTTTGCCGCGGCCACCAGCGTGGATCTGGGCTTTCACCACCCAAACCGGTCCGCCCAGCTTCTGGGCGGCTTCCACCGCCTCCTGCACCGTGAACGCCGGAATGCCACGCGGCACCGGCACACCAAATTGACGCAAGATTTCCTTGCCTTGGTACTCGTGAATTTTCATGAGGTCTCTCTCGTAGAGGGGGGTTGAACTGACCGGCCCGCCGGGGTGATTCGCCCGCCAGCTGGGTCTGGACACTGCAGCCTACGACTGTATCATGCTGCAACGCACAAATAGTGAGCGAATCGTCTTACATCGACTTGACGCACGCTTGTCACACATTTCGGGATACTCAACATATGGCCAAGATTTTCATTGACGGCGAAGCCGGCACCACAGGACTTCAAATTCGTGACCGCCTGGCGCTGATGCCCCAGGTGCAAGTGCTCAGCATCGACCCCACGCGCCGCAAGGACCCCGAGGCCAAGCGAGAACTGATGGCTGCAGCTGACCTGGTGGTGCTGTGTCTGCACGACGATGCGGCCGTGGAGTCTGTGGCCATGATCGACGGCCTTGCCGGCAAAAAACCCCGCATCGTTGACGCATCGACCGCGCACCGCACCGCACCGGGTTGGGTTTATGGTTTTCCTGAACTGTGCACAGGTCAGCGCGAAGCGGTGCAAAAAGCCGAGCGCGTGGCCAATCCTGGCTGCTATGCCACGGGCGCCATCGCCCTGATTCGCCCGCTGGTCGACGCTGGCCTGCTGCCCAAAGATTTTCCGGTTTGTTTGCCGTCCGTCAGCGGCTATTCCGGCGGTGGCCGCACCATGATCGAAGACTACGAAGCGGGCAAAGCGCCCCTGTACGAGGCCTACGCCCTGGGGCTCAAGCACAAGCACATCCCCGAAATAATGTGCTACACCGGCCTGAACGCCCGCCCGCTGTTCGTACCCGCTGTGGGCAATTTCCGCCAGGGCATGCTGGTGCAACTGCCCCTGCACCTGGACCAGCTGCCCGGCAAGCCCAAGGCTGCTGACCTGCAAGAAGCCCTGCGCGCCCACTATGCGCCTAGCGCTGCGCAAGGCGGGTGGGTCAGTGTGGAAGCGCCGACCGAGAACGCCAAACTCGACGCCCTTGCGCTCAACGACACCAACAAGCTCGAAATCCGCGTTTATGCCAACGAAGAAGCCCGCCACGCGGTGCTTTTTGCCCGTCTGGACAACCTGGGCAAAGGTGCCAGCGGCGCAGCGGTGCAGAACATCCAGCTAATGCTGGGGCTGTGATCGACCTCAACCCACAATCTTGCGCACGACTTCGGCGGCAAAGCCCCGACTGATCAGAAAGCGCACCTGACGGGCCCGCTCCTTCGGGTCGGTGGCCGTTTCACCAAATTTGCGGGCCCAGACCTCACGGGCTCGCTCCATCTCCGTGCCGCTCAGTTCTGCAAGCGCCTCGGTCACCGCCTCGCCCGAAAGGCCCTTGGCTTGCAGCTCCTGCTTGAGTCGCGCCGTGCCCAGCTTGGCTCCGCGACGGTGGATAACGGACTCGATCACCCGTTCTTCATTGATGAAGCCACGGGCCTGCAACTCGTCCAGAGCCTTGGCTAGCTGACCGGGCTCTGTTTCATGTGGGGACAGCTTGCGCTCCAGTTCCAGGCGCGAGTGCTCGCGTTGGCTCAAGAGCCGCAGTGCGCGGCCCTTGAGGCTGGGTTCGAAGGCGGGTTTGTTCATGAGCTGAGACAGACTGCCGCGGCGCTGCGCGCCTCGCAGTGACAGGCTTGTCATCACGAGCCTGCAGGCCGTGGCTGTCAACGCGAGGCTGTGGCGATCAGGCTTCTTCGGCTTCTCCTACAGGACGCAGGGAGATGCCCAGCGAGTCACGAACCTTGTTCTCGATCTCGATGGCCAGGTCGGGGTTTTCGCGCAGGAATTCGCGGGCGTTGTCGCGGCCTTGGCCGATTTTTTCGCCACTGTAGGCGTACCAGGCGCCAGACTTTTCGATCACCTTGGCCGTTACGCCCATGTCGATGATTTCGCCCTCGCGCGAGATGCCTTCACCGAACAGGATGTCGAATTCGGCCGTCTTGAACGGAGGCGAGACCTTGTTTTTGACCACTTTGACCTTGGTTTCGTTGCCGATGGCCTCGTCGCCTTTTTTGATGGTGCCGGTGCGGCGAATGTCCAGGCGCACAGATGCGTAGAACTTAAGCGCGTTGCCGCCGGTGGTGGTTTCGGGGCTGCCAAACATGACGCCGATCTTCATGCGAATCTGGTTGATGAAAATCACGCAGCATTTTGACTTGCTGATC
>CAZPTM010000214.1:0-2919 GCA_964589665.1 uncultured Limnohabitans sp.
CTCTGCTGCGCCCTACGGCAACGCCGCCGTGCTGCCGATCAGCTGGATGTACATCCGCATGATGGGTGCCGACGGCCTGCAGCACGCCACCGAAGCTGCCATCCTGGCCGCCAACTACATCAGCAAGCGCCTGGCGCCGCACTACCCCACGCTCTACGCGAGCGAAAACGGCCATGTGGCGCACGAGTGCATCTTGGACCTGCGCCACTTCAAGGACACGTGCGGTGTGATGGCCGAAGACGTGGCCAAGCGGTTGATGGACTACGGCTTCCACGCGCCCACGCTGTCCTTCCCGGTGGCCAACACCCTGATGGTCGAGCCCACCGAAAGCGAGACGCTTGAAGAGCTGGACCGCTTCATCGACGCGATGATCGCCATCCGGGCTGAAATCGCGCTGGTGGAAGCAGGCTCTTGGTCACAAGACAACAACCCATTGAAAAACGCACCGCACACCGCAGAAAGCCTGATGGGCGCCGAGTGGGACCGCGCTTACACGCGCGAAGTCGGCGGCGCCCTCAAAGGCCGTGTGCCGGGCAGCGTCAAGTACTGGCCGCCCGTGGGCCGCGTGGACAACGTCTACGGCGACCGCAACCTGTTTTGCAGCTGCGTGCCCATCGAGGCCTACACCGACTGAAGCGCTTCAATCCAGCCCGGAAGCTGCGCTTGCACAATGCGCAGCGCCGGTGCCGGATGGCGTTTGGCGAGAGTCACCAAACCAAACCTGGCCGTGGCCTTCAACTCCGGCTTGAGCGGCAGCACATGCAGGTCCTGGCCCGCTGCCACAATGCTGAGCACCACCGCATCGCTTTGACGCGCCACCTCCACAATGTGGCTAGTTTCGTCGCTGCGCAGCGTGACCAGATCGTCCGGATTGGCTTGCGGGCCATAAGTAGCCATCAGCATGCGGGCCACTTCGTCACTCAATGGTGTGGAGGCCACTGGAAACGCTTTCAGGTCTTCCAGGCTCACGCTCTTCTTGCCAAGCAAGGGGTGTCCGCGTCGCACCATGAATGCACCGCGCATCTCAAAAATATGGCTGACCTCAAAATCGGACGATGGGCGCATGGCCCGTATGTCCACCAAGGCCGCATCCAGTTGCTGCTCTTTGAGGGCACGCAGCAAGGTTTCGGTGTTGCCCCGCGACAGGCTCAATTGCAAATGCGGGTGGTGCGTGGCCATGTGCCTCATCAGTTGCCCTGAAAACAACAAGCCGGGGCCAGATCCCAAGCCTACACGCAGCTTGCCGGTCAATCCCTTATCAAGTCCCGCGCCCAGGCGTTTGAGCGCATCAGCATCACTGACCAGCAAACGCGAACGCTGTAACACCTCCTGCCCAAACGGCGTCAAACCAATGCGCCGTCCCATGCGGTCGAACAAGCGAGCCCCTAACTCCTCTTCCAAGGCCTGAATGCTGCGGGTCAGCGCGGGCTGCGTCAAAAACACGGCCTTGGCGGTCTGGGCAAAGGAGCCCAGCTCGGCCAAGGCCACAAAATGCTTGAGTTGGGTCAGCGTCATAGTTAACGTCAAAGTTATAGATCGTTGATGATTAATGCATTGGACTTTAACAAAACAGACTTCTACGATGCAAGCAAATTCATCACAAACACGGAGACAAGGTGTATCGCTTAAGCACTGAAGCTATTGAAGAGTTCATCGGCCTGCGCCGTGACATTCATCGCCATCCTGAGCTGGCCTACGAAGAGCACCGTACCAGCGCGCTCGTCGCCGACAAGCTGCGCCAATGGGGCTACAGCGTCACCACCGGCCTGGGCGGCACAGGCGTGGTGGGTCAGATGGTACGGGGCAACGGCAAGACACGCATCGGTTTGCGCGCCGACATGGACGCCCTGCCCATCGAGGAAAACAACGGTCTGGCCTGGTGCAGCACCCGACCGGGACTGATGCACGCATGCGGCCACGACGGACACACCGCCATGCTGCTGGCCGCCGCGCAAATGCTGGCCCTGCAAACCACGTGGTCGGGCACGCTGAACCTGATTTTCCAGCCTGCCGAAGAAGGCGGTGGCGGCGCGCTGCGTATGATGCAGGACGGTTTGTTCGAGCAGTTCCCCTGCGACAGCATCTATGCCATGCACAACATGCCGGGCTTCCCACAAGGGCAGCTGGTGTTTCGCAGCGGTCCGACCATGGCCTCATCCGACTACATGAGCATCACCCTGCAAGGTCAGGGCGGGCACGGCGCGATGCCGCATCGCGCCAACGACCCCGTGGTGGCCGCAGCTTCGCTGATCATGGCATTGCAAACCGTCGTCTCGCGCAATGTCGATCCGCTGCAACCTGCGGTGGTGACGGTGGGTTCGATCCAGGCGGGAAAGGCCAACAACGTCATCCCCGATTCGGCGCAGTTGGAGATCAGCGTTCGCGCACTCGACCCGCAGGTTCGCATCCACATGCGCCAACGCCTGCACGACTTGGTGCAACTGCAAGCGCAAAGCTATGGCGTTAATGCGCACATTGACTGGCGCGACGGCTATGCAGTGCTGGTCAACGATGCGCAATGCACAGCCCAAGCGCTGCAGGTCGCGCGTCAGCACTTTGCGAGCGAACAGATTGTGGACAACGGCCCCATGCTGACCGGCAGCGAAGACTTTGCCTTCATGCTCGAACGCGTTCCCGGCTGCTACCTGTTCATCGGCAACGGCGCCGGCCAGGAGCCAGGTGCCTGCATGGTGCACAACCCGGCCTACGACTTCAACGATCACAATATTGCCATTGGCGCTCAGTACTGGGTGGCTTTGGTCAATGACCTGCTTTCATAACCACCAAAAGGAGACAAACCATGAACTCACGTATCCGCATCAAAGCCCTGGGCGCAGCAGCAGTTGCTGCCACCCTTTTCGGCGCTACCGGCACTGTACAAGCCAGTACCACCTTGACCATGTCCAGCTGGGTCCCCCC
>CAZPTM010000215.1:0-2910 GCA_964589665.1 uncultured Limnohabitans sp.
GATACCCGGTTTGTGCGGCGATGCGGATGGCCTCGGCTGGTGTGCAGCGGTGCGAGGTGAGGTAGGCAAGAGAGTAGATGCGGTTCATGTCACTTCAGCGGAGAAACAGCGGTGGGCATGGCAATGGTCGATACCATGTTCGTGGTCAGGTGTGCCGGGCCGCCTTTGGGGGGCCAGATGCCTTGGGCCACGGCGTCAGCGCGGATCTGGCTGCGGGCGTTCAGGCTCTCGTAGGCCCAGATGTTGGTGAAGCGCAGCGGTCCGTCGAGCGCGATCATGGCCACCACGCAGGGCGAGAGCTTGTCGCGCGCAGGCACGTACTGTTCCCACAGGTCGATGGTGGGCTGCACGCCGCCGGTCTTGATGCCGTAGGTGCGGATTTCGTAGACGGGGCCTTTGATGCCCGACTCGGCGCTGGGGCGCACAGGCTTCATCCAGCCAAAGCCTTTGTAGCTGTGCTGCTCCAGGCTTTGGTAGATTTCGCCGCAGCCAAAGGGGCTGGCGTGTTGTTGGGTGCGATTGCGTTCGGCTTGCAGGGCGTCGAGCGTGGCAAAACCGCGCAGCACGATCATCTGGTTGAGCTGGCCAATGTCGGTGAACCAGCAAGCCAACAGTTCGCCCTGGGCATCTGCGGCGCTGGTGTAGGCCTGCACGTTGGTGGCGGCCTGGCCGGCGGTGCCAAAGGGCAGGGTCATGGTGGCGAGTTCGTAGTACATGCTGTCTTTCCTTGAATGAGCGGTGCTTTGAGGGGTGTTGGATATGGAGCTTGGGAGGTCAAGCCCCGCTGCATGGTGGGCCGCAACGTAGCCAAAGGTCATGGCCGGACCCAGCGTGATGCCGCCTGCCGGGTAATGGCCGCCCATCATGCTGTTCATGTCGTTGCCATTGGCGTACAGGCCTGCGATCGGCTGTGCCTTCGCATCGAGCACCTGACCTTGCGGGTTGGTGCGCAGACCTGCAAACGTGCCCAGGCTGCCCATGACGACCTTGACGGCGTAGAAGGGGCCGCGTGTCAACGGGCCCATGCAGGGGTTGCTCAAGCCGTGGGCGGTGGCGCGGATGGCGTCGCCCTGGATCCGGTTGTAGGCGGTCTCGCCTTTGCCAAAGTCTTTGTCCTTGCCGTCCTGGCACATGGCGTTGTAGCGCTGCACGGTGGCGTGCAGGGCAGATGCATCGATGCCGCAGGCAGCGGCCAGTTCGGCCAGCGATTGGCCGCGTTGGAGGTAGCCGTTGCGCAGCCATGGCGCAAGCGACAAGGGTGCGGGCTTGACGGCGCCCAGTCCGTAATAGCGGATGAAGTCGTGGTCGCACAGCAGCCAGGCCTCGGGTGTTTGGCCTGCGGGCGTAGCGGCCAGCAGGCCTTGCATGAAGTCGTGGTAGGAATTGGCCTCGTTGGTGAAACGCTGGCCGTTGGCGGTGACCGCGATCAGGCCAGGTTTGGCACGCTCGATCAAGTGCGGGAAATGAGCCGTGCTGCCATCAGGCCGGGGAACACGTGAGACAGGTGCCAAGGCCGCCGCCTGCAGTAAATCGCTGGCCACCTGGCCGCCGGCGCTCTCGCCCAGGCGCAGGCCGTCGCCGGTGTTGCCCCAGTTGCCTGCTGACCAATGCTCGTTGCCGGTGGGTGCGTGCGGCAGCAATTGTTGCTTGCGCGCCGTGTCGTGCGGGAAGCCACCTGCGGCCAGCACCACACCACAACGGGCGTTGACCTGCAGTAGGCCTTGTGGTGTGTGCAGCACGGCGCCGGTGACGCGTTCGGGGTCTTTGAGTAAACGCGTGGCGGGGCTGCTGGTCAGAATTTGTCCGCCTTGGTCCAGCAACGAACGCGCCAGCGCCGCCACCAAGGCATTGCCATTGACCAGCTGCGTGCCGCGCCGCTGCACCAGCAAGTCTTTCCAGTGGCGCAGCACCTTTTTTGTCACATACCAAAACGAGGCAGGTTTGTGCAGTGCGTTCAAAAAGTGGCGCAGTTCTGCACCCGAGGCGATGCCCAGGCCCCACAACGTGGTTTCATGCAGCGGGGCTTTCAGGTCGTGCAGGCGCTCGCCCAGGCGGCTGCCGTCAAAGGGCGCAGCGCAGACCGAACGCCCGCCCGTGGCGGCATGGGGCGTGTGGCCATGAAAGTCCGGAATCACATTGCCGTCGATGAACTGCAGTGCAGTGCGTTGGCGGAAAAATTCGACCATGCGTGGCGCGTTGTCCAGAAACACGCGGGCGCGGGCTTCGTCAAAGCGGTCGCCCAGCTCGTGGCGCAGGTAGGCCAAGGGTTGTTCGATGTCTTCGGTGATGCCGGCGGCCACCGCCAGTGGGTTGCGTGGCAGCCACATCCAGCCACCCGACCAGGCGGTGGTGCCACCAAACTGCGCGTCTTTTTCGGCCACGATGACCTTCAGGCCCAGATGGGCTGCGGTCACGGCGGCCGACAAGCCGCCTGCGCCCGAGCCGATCACCAGCAGGTCGCAGTCGAGTGGTGTGTTTGATTGGGATGTCATGTGTCACTACGAGCGAAGCGCGGCAGTCCAGGGATTGCCGCGTCGCTGACGCTCCTCGCAATGACGGTCGATATCGTATTCATGACTCAGACCGCGTAGATGGGTGTGCGGCCATCACCGGCCGTGCTGCCACTGGTTTCGGTGGTCAGCTGGAAAAAAGGCGAGGCGCCGCTGAGAGTGGCCAGTTGCTGTGCGGTGGACACCAGTTCTGGGCCTAGCGCTTGCATGCGCTCGCTCGAGAAGCGCACGGTGGGGCCGGCAATGGTCAGAACACCAAACGCCGCTTGACCCGCAAAGCGCACCGGCGCTGAAATGGCCGAAAGCCCGGCGGTGTAGGTGTCGGTGGTCATGCTGAAACCGCGGTCGCGTGTGGCCTGCACTTCGGCCAATACGGCCTGCAACGAGGTGGGGGCGGCGG
>CAZPTM010000216.1:0-2905 GCA_964589665.1 uncultured Limnohabitans sp.
GGAAGCTGAAGAAGCGGTTCAGGGTGGCATCGCCCACCACGTAGTCGCCACGGATCAGCAAGGCCAGGTCAGGACCGACGAAGGGAATCGCAGAGAACAGGTTCACGATCACCTGGGCGCCCCAGTAGGACATCTGACCCCAAGGCAGCAGGTACCCCATGAAAGCTTCAGCCATGAGCGCCAGGAAAATGGCGCAGCCAAAAATCCAGACCAGTTCGCGCGGCTTGCGGTAGCTGCCGTACATCAGGCCTCGGAACATGTGCAGGTACACCACAATGAAGAACGCAGAAGCGCCCGTGGAGTGCATGTAACGGATCAGCCAGCCCCAGGGCACAT
Organism: uncultured Limnohabitans sp.; assembly: GCA_964589665.1. GTDB lineage: Bacteria > Pseudomonadota > Gammaproteobacteria > Burkholderiales > Burkholderiaceae_C > Limnohabitans_A. The sequence goes on from CAZPTM010000216.1 coordinate 337, forward strand.
CACGCATGATGTACTCAACGGAGCCAAAAGCCAGCGCAGCGTCGGGCTTGTAGTTCATGACCAGGAAAATACCAGTCACGATCTGAATTACCAGCACCAACAACGACAGCGAGCCGAAGATGTACCAGATGTTGAAGTTCTTGGGCGCGTAGTACTCGCTCATGTGCTCTTTGAAGAGCTTGGAGAGCGGGAAGCGGTTATCGACCCAGTTGAGCAACTTTTCGCCAGCAGGCGCGTTGGGAGAGATTTCTTTGAATTCAGCCATGTCTGTCTCCGAAATCAGGCTTCGCCGTTTTGGTCTTTGCCGATCACCAGTTTGGTGTCGGAAAGGTACATGTGGCGCGGCACCTCAAGGTTGTCCGGCGCCGGTTTGTTCTTGAACACGCGGCCAGCCAGGTCAAAGGTAGAACCGTGGCAAGGGCATAGGAAGCCGCCCTCCCAGTTATCGGGCACAGATGGCTGGGGGCCGGTCTGGAACTTGTCGATCGGGGAGCAACCCAGATGGGTACAGATGCCCACCTGCACCATGATCTCAGGCTTGATCGAGCGGTGCGGATTCTTGGCGTATTCGGGTGTCGGATAGGCCTGACGGTCGGAGTTGGGGTCAGCCAGCTCGGATTCGGTCTTTTTGAGCGACTCGAGTTGCTCGGGCGTGCGGCGCATGATCCACACGGGCTTACCACGCCATTCGACGGTCATTTTTTCGCCCGGCTGGAGGGCAGAAATATCCGCTTCCACAGCAGCACCAGCTGCTTTGGCCTTTTCAGAGGGCTGGAAGGAGCTGACAAAAGGTGTAGCCACAAAACCGGCGCCTACGGCACCGGCGCATCCGGAGGCAATGAGCCAAGTCCGCTTGCTGCTGTCGACTGGGGTATCACTCATGGTAATCCTCTATGAGTCATTTGATTAGGGTCAACCCCCGATTGTAATGGAGACTGCAGTACGGTCTTCTTACAGCTCAAGTGATTTTTATGTCTACGCCCCTCGGATTCGATATCATCCGAACAAGTCAACAAGGAGGAACTTTAGATGTCATTTGCAAAAGAATTCAAAAACTTCGCAATGAAAGGTAATGTGGTTGATCTTGCCGTTGGCGTGATCATTGGCGGCGCCTTCGGGAAAATCGTAGGCTCCATGGTGGACGACATCATCATGCCGCTGGTGAGCCTGGTGTTTGGCGGGCTTGATTTCAGCAACTACTTTCTGCCTCTAGCCGGACAAGACCCAAGCTTGCCCTTGGTTGAAGCCAAGAAATTGGGCGCCGTATTGGCTTTTGGTAACTTCCTGAGCATCGCGCTGAACTTTCTCATCCTGGCTATTGTGATTTTTCTCATGATCCGCCAGATCAATCGCCTCAAGGCACAGCCCGATCCCACACCGGCTGAGCCAGCACCCACACCGGAAGACATAGCGCTTCTGCGCGAAATTCGAGACAGCCTCAAACAGCGCAGCTAATCACGCAGCAGCGTCACACGCATCGGCCAGCTGCAAGGCCATGCGCAACGCTTGCTGCAAACTGGACGGATCAGCCCTGCCTTGCCCTGCGATGTCAAAGGCCGTACCGTGGTCCGGGCTGGTGCGGATCAGGGGCAAGCCCAACGTGACATTCACGCCCTGCTCCACGCCCAGATACTTGACCGGTATCAGGCCCTGGTCGTGGTACATGGCCAACACCACATCAAACTCTCCCGGGTGCTGAGCTGTATTGCGAGCCCGCATGAACACCGTGTCGGGCGCATGCGGCCCCGTGGCCAACATACCTGTAGCTTGCGCCTGCGCTATCGCAGGCATCAACACGGCGTGCTCTTCATCACCAAACAAACCACCCTCGCCTGCATGCGGATTGACACCTGCCACCGCCATCCGGGGCGGGCGTCCCAAGATTGGTTTAAGGGCTTCGTGGGTGATACGCAATGTTTCCAGGACAGCATCAATGGTGATGGCTTCCAGCGCCTTACGCAAAGACATGTGAATCGTCACCAACACCGTGCGCAACTCCGGGTTGGCCAACATCATGCGCACGGGCATTTGCTCAAGTGGCACACCCACATGGCGTGCTGCCTCATCCTGCAATAACTCGGTGTGACCCGGGTATCGGTCGTAGGGTGCGCCTGCAGCATGCAAGGCCTCCTTATGCAAAGGGGCCGTGACCACGCCTTTCGCCTGACCGCTCAAGACCGCACGCGTGGCGGCCAGCACCGCTTCGCCCGCCAAACGTCCCGCACCGGCGTGCACTTGCCCATAGGGCCACTGTGGCACTGGTGCGCCTGTCTGCCAGACTTGGAGTTCATCTGAAGCGCACGGACGCCAATGCGCCAACGAAGTCAAAGCATTCACTTTCAGATGGCGCGTCTCATCCGACAACATCACCGCACGCGCCATGACACCAGCATCCCCCACCACACAACAGCGCTGTGGACAGGCTGCTTCGCGTACCCAGGTTTTGGCGATGATTTCGGGGCCAATCCCGCAAGCATCACCCAGGGTGATCAAAACAGGTTTCATGCCGGGTTATCGATCTCGATGAATTCGTGCTCCAGCCCCAGTTGAGCAGCCACTACACGCCCCA
>CAZPTM010000217.1:0-2900 GCA_964589665.1 uncultured Limnohabitans sp.
CACCATGAACCGCGCTTTCTTTTGCAGGCCAAATGCGATGGCGTCGTCGGTGGCGGTGTCGCAGGCGTGCAGCGCGGTCACCACATCGATCTGCTCGGGCAATTCGTTGCTTTGGGTGGACTCCTGCACGCTCACGTTCAAAAAGCGCATGCGCTCAAAACCCAGCCGCGCGGCCAGCTGGCGTGAAGACTCCACCAGTTCGCTGCGGGTTTCAATGCCGTAGATCGTGCCTTTGCCCAGGGCCTTGAAAAACAGGTCGTAAATGATGAAGCCCAGATACGACTTGCCTGCGCCGTGGTCGGCCAGCGTCGGGCCTTGGGGCGTATCAGGCACTTCCTGCAACAGTTTTTCGATGAACTGGAACAGGTGATACACCTGCTTGAGCTTGCGCCGCGAGTCCTGGTTGAGCTTGCCGTCGCGCGTGAGGATGTGCAGCTGCTTTAGCAATTCAACCGATTGGCCAGGGCGTACTTCGGGAGGCAAGGAGTCAGTTGCTACAGCGGCTTTGGAAGCGTTCTTCTTCATGGTGTGGCATCCACATCCAGTGTTTTCCACCCCTCCACACCCAGCTTTTCCATCGTGGCCATATTGACTTCGTAAATCATTTCAGCCTCTGGGAAGGCCTCCACCGCACGGTCGATGCTGGCCTCGCGGATCAGGTGCAGCGTGGGGTACGGCGAGCGGTTGGTGTAGTTGGTGATGTCATCGGGATCGGTGTCGGCAAACTGAAAGTCGGGGTGAAAGCTCGCCACCTGGAATTCGCCTTCCAGGTCGAGTTCCTGAAGCACACCATCGGCCTCGTCCAGAAAATCGTTGAAGTCCAGAAAGTCGCGCAGCAAGTGCGGCACGATCAGCAGCACCGTTTCGCGCTCATCTGCGGGTATGGCTGACAACGCCTGCAACTCCGAGATCAGCTCGTCACGCAGGCCTTCCAGACCCTTGGCCTCGCTCACGGCGTAATGGATTTGTCCCTTCACATGAGGAGCTTTGGCAAAGGGGCACAGGTTCAAGCCGATCACGGCGCGCTCTAGCCAGCGCACGGTGTCAGCGATGGCGATGTCTTGGAATGTCTCAGTCATGCCCCGATTGTGCCCTTGCTGAGCAAACGCTGAGCCAGCAGCGCCAACACCATCCCCGCCACACAACAGGCCACCGTGAACAGCGGCGTGAGCTGCCAGCCACCTGCACGCGCAGCCAAAGCAGCTGCCGCAGGAGGTCCTACAAACTGCCCCAGTGCAGACAGCTGCTGAACCCAACCCACCGTCGTGGCCACCTGCTGCTCGCCCGGCGCCAACCGAACAGCCAGACTGAACAAGGTGCCAGGCACCAGGCCGCCCAACCCGGAAAACACCAAGACTCCGAAATACCGCAGCCAAGGCCAGCCTTGGGAAAACGCAGCAAACGCCAAGGTGCTGCCCAGCGCCATAGCCGTAAAACCCAGCCAGAGGGTGGAACGCGGTAACCAACCGCGTTGCAACAAACGTCCCGAGGCCATATTGCCCCCCATGTTCACGGCTGCAGCCAAGGCAGTAAGCGCGCCCAGCGCGGCACCACTCACGCCTGCAGACGAGTAGATGGATGGCAAAAAGCCCACCACCGCCAGCCATTGGCCGGAGTACATGCCAAAACACAACGCCACCAACCAAGGGCCGCGCGAGCCCAAAGTCCTCCGCAGGCGCACCCACAGGCCCACAGATGCATGCATCTGCACAGCCGGGTCTGCAGGCACTACGCGCATGAGCCAGGCGGCCATCGCCAGGGAAACAGCTGCGAACAACCACCACCAGGCGCCCCAGCCAAACACAGGAATGAACAAAGGTCCGCCAAGCAATGCCAAGGCGGTGCCCGTGGGCATATAAGCCCCCCACACACCCAGCATGCCTGGCAATTGCGGGCCTGGAACCAGACGCCGAATCAAGGCCGGCGCGGGCAAGGCCACCAGCAAAAAGCCCACGCCTTCCAAGGCACGGCAAGCCAGCAGCACCGGCACCGACTGCGCCAAGCCACCCAAAACACTGGCCAGCGTCAGCAACAGCAAGCCGCGCAACATGCTGCGACGCAAACCCATACGATCGGCCAGCACGCCCATGAACACCGCCAGCGTGAGCCCCGCCAGTTGCACCATGGAAAGCAAAAAACCGGACTGCACCAGGCTCAAACCCAATTGAGCCTGCAGGACTGGCAAGGCTGGCGGCAACTTGCCCACCTGCAAAGCGGCCACGCCACCTGCGGCCACAACGACCCATGCGGCGCGAACAGGGGAGGCTTGGCGCGTCATGCCAGCACGCGCTTGCCGGTCAGGCGCTCGTGTTCGCGCAAGGCAAAACGGTCAGTCATGCCCGCGATATAGTCCGCCACGGCGCGATGGCGGTCTTCGCGTTCTGCAAATTCAGCGCGCATCTGTTGGGGTTGCGCCAGATAGGCCTCGAACAATTCCTGCACCACATGCTGGGCCTGCCCCATGCGCGCCATCACTTGCGGGTGGCGGTACAGGCTGGCAAACAAGAAGCGTTTGAGGTCGGCGCTCTGCGCTTTCATGGGCTCGGAAAAACGCACTAAAGGCCCCGCCTGGCGTGCATCGTCCGCCGTCACCACACCTGCGCCGGCAATGGCTGTGCGGGTGGTGTCGATCACGTCATACACCTGCTGGCTAAGCATGCGGCGCGTGCTTTCGTACAGCCAGCGACGTGGCTTCGCCTGAAGCTGCGGGTGCTGCAGAGCGGCCTCGTTCATGTATTGCGCAAACAAGGGCACTTGCTGCATTTGATCGAGCGTCAGCAGGCCCGAGCGCACACCATCGTCAATATCGTGGGCGTTGTAGGCTATGGCATCGGCCAGGTTGCACAGTTGCGCTTCGAGGCTGGGTTGTGTGCCTTGCAAAAAACGCTGCGCCACGCCTT
>CAZPTM010000218.1:0-2885 GCA_964589665.1 uncultured Limnohabitans sp.
GTGGTCGTGAACATGGCGCATTCAAGGCGGCAGATGGTCAAGTTAGCTCACTGCGGGTCTCGACAGCGGTGGATCTTAAAAAGCCAACTCGTGTCGTGGCGAGCAAGAGCCACCTGAATCAGGAAACGACCGCTTTTATTGAAAGGCTCGGCATCGCGGAACTCGTGCAAGCGGGAAGCTCGCTAAAGTTTTGCCTGATCGCTGAAGGCAGTGCAGACGTTTATCCAAGGTTAGCGCCAACATGCGAGTGGGACACCGCAGCGGCACAGGCCGTTGTTGAGGGGGCCGGCGGATACGTCTATGACACCAAAGGTGCGCGCCTGGTCTACGGCAAAGCAGATGTTTTGAACCCAAGCTTCATTGCAGCATCGGTACCACTGAACGAACTGCCGGGCTCCCGATGATTGACGTTGGTTATGCCGTAGCTGGAGCGCTGACTGGCTTTGTGGTTGGCGTCACTGGTGTTGGTGGCGGAGCGCTCATGACTCCGATTTTGTTATTGTTTTTTGGCGTTGCACCTTCCACAGCCATCGCTACCGATTTGTGGTTTGCTGCCATTACCAAGTTGGTTGGTGCCCGCATTCACCACGGTGCTGGCCAAGTCGATTGGCAAGTGGTGAAGCGCTTATGGACCGGCAGCCTTCCGATGGCGTTGCTAGTGGTCACTTTGGTCAGCTTTGGGCACCAAGTGACAAAAGTTGATTGCCTCACGCAAGCGATCGGAGTCGTTGTGCTGATCACGGCCGCAGGTTTACTTCTGGCGCCAAAGCTGCTTCAACTGGCACGAGGACGTCGACTGAACAACCCCGCTAAATTCAAGCACGTCCAGCCGAGCTTGACTGTGCTGGGCGGCGCCGTCCTGGGGCTTTGTGTTGCGTTGACATCTGTCGGCGCTGGAGCGCTGGGCAGCGTCATGTTGCTGTACTTGTACCCATTGCGCATGACGCCACATCGTCTTGTTGCAACTGATCTTGTTCATGCCATTCCACTTGCTGTGGTTGCGGGGCTAGGCTATCTCTTCGCAGGCATGGTTGATTGGCGCATGCTGGTAAGGCTGACCGGGTCTGTGCCAGTGCCTGGCGTCAACTATTCTGAGCTGTCAGCGTCAATTATCTTGAGCGGTGCGGGTGGGTGAGGATCATGGTGTGAGAGGTGCGCTGCGTTGCCGGCGCGCCGGCAACGCAGCGCGGCGCCTGTAACTGTCCACATTCATCTCCAGGATGGTCGAGTGGTGCACCAGCCGGTCCACTGCGGCCACGGTCATGGCCTTGTCCGGGAAGACCTCCTCCCATGCTGAGAACGGTGCATTGGCCGTTATGGCCAGGCTCTTGCGCTCATAGCGCTCGGCAATGAGCTCGAAGAGCACCGAGGTCTCGGCCTGGTCGCGGCGGGCGTAGCTCAGGTCGTCCAGAATGATCAGGTCGAACCGGTCGAGCTTGGCCAGTTCGGCCGGCAGGCGCAGGTCACGCCGGGCCGCCTGCAGCCGCTGCACCAGCTCGCTTGTGCGCACGAACAGCACCTTGAACCCCCGGTCGATCAGCGCGTGGCCGATGGCCGCCACCAGATGTGTCTTGCCTGTGCCTGGCGGGCCGAAGGCCAGCAGGTTGTGGCCCTGTGCAATCCAGCTGTCGGCCTCGGCCAGGGCCATCACATGGGCTTTGGAGACGGCGGGTACCGCAGCAAAGTCAAAGTCGACCAGGTTCTTGCCCGCAGGCAGCTGGCTGTCGGCCCGGGCCCGGGCCAGACGCCGCGTTTCGCGCTCGGCCATCTCATGGCCCAGCAAGGTGTGCAGCAGCCGCTCGGCACTCCAGCCTTCGCGGTTGGACTGCGCGGCCACCTCGGCCCACAGCCGCTTGATGGTCGGCAGGCGCAGCTCGGTGAGCATTAGCGGCACTGCCGCGCCCGATCCTTGGGTGTCGGTGTGAACATCGGTGCTCATGCGGCCTCCAGCAGTTCGTCGTACACCGCAGCCGTTGGCAGCACCACGGCCACCTCGGGCATCTGTGGCGGCCTGGGCGCGAATTTGTCTCTGAGCATATCGATGTCCGGCAGCTCCGCCTGGTCCATCAGGCGGGCCAGCTCCATGGCCAACTGCGTCACGACATTGGCCCGATCGGCCAGCTCCAGCAGGTCCACCATCAGCCGACACGCTGCCCGCTCGGGCAGTGCCTGGCTGATGCGCTGCCAGGCCTGGGCGTACTCACTGCGCGGGAACATCGCATCGCGCAGCACCCAGCGCGCAAACGCCCCGGGCTTGGCGCGAAGACTCGGCAGCATATGGCGCCAGTCGATGCGCTTGGGGTGGCGGTTTGCTTTGCTGGCATGCAGCCGTTCACACTCAAATACCTTGACCCCGCCCAGCCAAGCTTCCAGGTGCGCGCTGTAGAGCCTGACCTTGAGCCGCTGGCCCGCTAGGCGCGAGGGCACGCTGTAGAGCACGCTCTTGGCGATGAAGACACCGAATTTGCTCACGCGCGCGTCCACCTCCTCGAAGTCGCTCGTGCGCCTTGCCGGCAGCGGCCGCAGGCTGCTGCGCTCGACCTCCCAGGCGCGCGCGCAGCGCGCATTGAGCCGGCGCACCGTCTCGGCCACAAACTTCTCGTAGGCGGGCAAGTCGTCAAACTCGCGGCTGCCGCGCAGCAGCAGGGCCTGCTCCAGAGCGCGTTTGAGGCTGCCCTGACGCGCTTCGATGGCGCCATTCTCATGACTCACTCCGGTGTTGTTGCGCGTGGGCCGCATGCCGTAGTGCTCGCACAGGCCCTGGTAACGCTGGGTAAGCTCTTCGCGCTCGGCCAGGTTGTTGAAGGCCGCCGACAGGCTGTCGGTGCGGTGCTCCAGGGGCACGCCGCCGGCCATCCACAGCGCGTCCTGCAGGCCCGCTGCCA
>CAZPTM010000219.1:0-2880 GCA_964589665.1 uncultured Limnohabitans sp.
GTATGTGCGCAACATCACCGATATCGACGACAAGATCATCAAGCGCGCTCTGGAAAACGGCGAAACCATCCGCCACCTGACCGACCGCATGATCGATGCGCTGCATCAGGACGCGGATGCTTTGGGCATCGAGCGCCCTCAGCACGAACCACGCGCCACCGACTACGTGCCGCAAATGCTGTCCATGATCGGTACGCTTGAGCGAAATGGCCTGGCCTACCGTGCAGGCAACGGCGATGTGAACTATGCCGTGCGCAAGTTCCCTGGCTACGGCAAGGTCTCGGGCAAGTCGCTGGACGAGCTCAATGCGGGCGAGCGCGTGGCGGTCAGCACCGAAGAAGGGGGCAAACACGACCCACTGGACTTTGTGCTCTGGAAGTCAGCCAAGCCGAACGAGCCCGAAGACTGCAAATGGGACAGCACATTTGGCAGTGGTCGCCCCGGGTGGCACATCGAATGCTCGGCCATGAGCTGCGAGCTGCTGGGCGAGACGTTTGATATCCACGGTGGTGGCGCTGACCTGCAGTTTCCACACCATGAAAACGAAATCGCGCAAAGCCAGGGGGCCTTGGGCGAAGGCACGTTTGCCCGCTACTGGATGCACAACGGCTTCATCAATGTGGACAACGAAAAAATGTCCAAGAGCCTGGGCAACTTCTTCACCATCCGTGATGTGCTCAAAGCGTTTGATGCCGAGACGGTGCGGTTCTTTGTGGTGCGTAGCCACTACCGCAGCCCTTTGAATTACAGCGATGTGCACCTGCAAGACGCCAAAGGCGCACTGCGTCGCCTGTACACCGCCTTGCAGGCCGTAGAGCCCGCACAGGTGGCGATTGACTGGTCCAACCCTTTTGCGGCGCGCTTTAAAGCGGCCATGGACGAAGACTTTGGCACGCCCGAGGCTGTGGCCGTGCTGTTCGATCTGGCCAGCGAAGTCAACCGCAGCCGTTCTGTTGAACTGGCCGGTCTGCTCAAGGCCTTGGGTGGCGTGCTGGGCTTGTTGCAATCTGACCCTACCACCTATTTGCAATCGGGTGCTGGGTTGGACGAAGCGGCTATCCAGGCACAAATTCAGGCTCGTGCAGACGCTAAGGCCGCCAAAAACTTTGCCGAGGCTGACCGAATTCGCAACGACTTACTGGCTCAGGGCATTGTGCTCAAAGACTCGCCCACCGGCACCACCTGGGAGGTCAAGGCGTGAGCAAAGCCGCGGTCATTGTGACGCCGGACTACTGGGCCGAGGCTTGCGCACATTTGTCGCGCAAGGACCGGGTCCTGAAAAAAATCATTCCCCAGTTTGGTGACGCAGTGCTCGAGTCTCGCGGGGATGCGTTTGTCACCCTGGCGCGCTCCATCGTTGGGCAGCAAATTTCGGTCAAGGCGGCCCAATCGGTCTGGGATAAATTTGCCAAGCTCTCGCGCAAAATCACGCCTGCTGGCGTGCTCAAGCTCAAGGTAGACGACATGCGGGCCTCTGGTCTGTCGGCGCGCAAGGTGGAGTACCTTGTCGATCTGGCGTTGCACTTTGATTCTGGCGCGGTGCACGTCAAGCAATGGCAGGAGATGGACGACGAAACCATCATCGCCGAACTGGTGGCCATTCGGGGCATTGGCCGTTGGACGGCCGAGATGTTCCTGATTTTCCATCTGATGCGCCCCAATGTTCTGCCCTTGGACGACGTGGGCCTGATCAATGGTGTGAGCCAGAACTATTTTTCGGGTGAACCCGTCAGCCGCAGCGATTTGCGCGAAGTGGCGCAGGCCTGGGCCCCCTACAGCACCGTGGCAACTTGGTATATTTGGCGCTCGCTGGATCCCGTGCCCGTGGCGTATTGAACCTATTTAGGAGAAAAACTTGGCCAAACGTACGTTTCTCGATTTCGAGCAACCCATTGCCGAACTCGAAGCCAAGATTGAAGAGCTGCGCTATGTGCAAAGCGAGTCGGCAGTCGATATCACCGACGAAATCGACCAGCTGAGCAAGAAAAGCCAGCAGCTGACCAAAGACATCTACAGCGACCTGACCCCTTGGCAGGTCACCAAAATTTCGCGTCACCCCGAGCGTCCCTACACACTGGACTACGTCAACGCCTTGTTTACCGACTTTGTCGAGATGCACGGCGACCGCCACTTCGCAGATGACCTGTCCATCGTGGGGGGGCTGGCCCGCTTCAATGGCACGCCCTGCATGGTACTGGGGCATCAAAAAGGCCGTGACACCAAAGAACGCGCACTGCGTAACTTCGGCATGAGCAAGCCTGAGGGCTACCGCAAGGCCCTGCGCCTGATGAAGACAGCAGAAAAATTCAAGCTGCCCGTCTTCACCTTTGTCGATACGCCCGGCGCTTACCCCGGCATTGACGCTGAAGAACGCGGCCAGTCCGAAGCCATTGGCCGCAATATTTTCGAGATGGCGCAGCTTGAAGTGCCCATCATCACCACCATCATTGGCGAAGGAGGCTCTGGCGGTGCGCTGGCCATTTCTGTGGCCGACCAGGTGCTTATGTTGCAGTACTCGGTTTACTCGGTCATCAGTCCAGAAGGTTGCGCATCGATTCTTTGGAAAACCGGTGAAAAAGCCGAACTGGCAGCAGAGGCCTTGGGTATTACGGCACATCGCCTCAAGGCCTTGGGCCTGATCGACAAAATTGTCACCGAACCTGTGGGTGGTGCGCACCGTAACCACGAACAAATGGCCGCTTTCCTCAAGCGGGCCTTGGCCGACGCGCTGCGTCAGGTGGTGGACCTCAAACCCAAAGAGCTCCTGGAAACCCGTTACCAGCGCCTGCAAAGTTACGGTCGCTTCAACGACACCAAGGCAGGCAAGTAAGCGCACGGGTACGGCCACATGACGCAAACCCTGGCTCAGGCCCTGCAGGC
>CAZPTM010000220.1:0-2868 GCA_964589665.1 uncultured Limnohabitans sp.
GCTCAAGAATGTCTGCCGTGGCTGCAAACGCCAAGGACGGCGAGCGCGCCAAAGCTGCGCTGAAGCGCTGGAAATGCTGATTGCGAGGTAAAAATGGCCACGAAACCCGGTCTTTACGCCAACATCCACGCCAAACGCGAGCGCATCGCTGCCGGCAGCGGTGAGAAAATGCGCAAGCCCGGCGCGGCGGGCGCACCCACTGCCAAAGCGTTCCGCGAGTCGGCCAAGACGGCCAAACCGAAGGGGAAATGACGTGCCGCTGGTGAAATCGCCGTCCAAAGAGGCGTTCCGCAAGAACGTCAAGACCGAAATGGCCCACGGCAAGCCGCAGAAGCAGGCGGTGGCGATTGCGTACAGCACGCAGCGAGCCGCCAAAGCGCCCGCCAAGGGCAAGAAGTAACCTGCCGGCGCCCACCTCGGCACATCCCGGCACCTACCCCGGCACCGCACCCGCCATGGCCCGAAAAACTGCTCAGAAAGACGTCCTAGCCACCATGCGGGAGCGCCTGCAGATGGCGCTCGGCGCACTGAGTTCGTCGCGCAATGACGAGCTGGACGATCTGCGGTTCATGGCCGGCAGCCCGGACAACAACTGGCAGTGGCCGAGCAACGTGCTGGCCACCCGCGGCAACGTGCAGGGGCAGACGATCAACGCCAGGCCCTGCCTGACGATCAACAAACTGCCGCAACACGTGCGCCAGGTCACCAACGACCAGCGCCAGAACCGGCCCAGCGGCAAGGTCATCCCTGCGGACGACCGGGCCGACCCGCAGGTTGCCGAGATTTATGACGGCGTGGTTCGGCACATCGAGTACATGTCCGACGCGGACGTCGCCTACGACACTGCCTGCGAGAACCAGGTCACGTTTGGTGAGGGCTACTGGCGCCTGTTGACGGAGTACTGCGACGAGAACACGTTCGATCAGGACATCAAGATCGAGCGCATCCGCAACTCGTTCAGCGTGTACATGGACCCCACCATCCAAGACCCCTGCGGGTCGGATGCCAAGTGGTGCTTTATCACGCAGGACATGACGCGCGACGAGTACGAGCGCCTGTTCCCTGACGCCACGCCGATCACCGCGCTGATGGATCAGGGCACTGGTGACTCGGCCACCGCGCAGTGGGTGACGCAGAACACCGTGCGGATTGCGGAGTACTTCTACGTTGAGTACAAGCGCGTCAAGCTCAACCTGTACCCGGGCAACGTCACACTGCAGGAGGGCGAGCCCGAGGACCGGCAGATGCAGGCCATGGGCCTGATGCCGGTGCGCTCACGCATGGCTCAGGTGCCGCAGGTCAAGTGGATGAAGACCAACGGCTACGAGATCCTCGAAGAGCAGGACTGGGCGGGCCGGTGGATTCCCGTGATCCGGGTGATCGGCAACGAATTCGAGGTCGATGGCCAGATTCTGGTGAGCGGGCTGGTGCGCAACGCCAAGGACGCGCAGCGCATGTACAACTACTGGGTGTCGCAGGAAGCCGAGATGCTTGCGCTGGCGCCCAAGGCCCCGTTCATCGGCTACGGCGGGCAGTTCGAGGGCTACGAAACCCAGTGGAAGACCGCCAACACGCAGAACTGGCCCTACCTGGAGGTCAACCCCGACGTCACTGACGGCAACGGCTCCATCCTGCCGCTGCCGCAGCGTGCGCAGCCGCCGATGGCCCAGCAGGGCCTGATTGCTGCCAAGATGGGCGCCGCGGACGACATCAAGGCCACCACCGGGCAGTACGACAGCAGCATCGGCGCCACCAGCAACGAGCGCAGCGGCCGCGCCATCCTGGCCCGTGAGCGGCAGGGCGACACGGGCACGTACCACTTCGTGGACAACCTGGCGCGGGCCATTCGGTACAGCACGCGGCAGATCGTGGACCTGATTCCGAAAATCTACGACACGCAGCGCATCGCCCGGATTATCGGCATCGACGGCGAGACCAAGATGGCCCGCATCGACCCGATGCAGCCCGAGCCGGTGCGTGAGGTACGCGATCAGGCCGGCGTGGTGATCGAGAAGATCTACAACCCCAGCGTCGGCAAGTACGACGTCGTGGTGACCACCGGCCCGTCGTACCTGACCAAGCGGCAGGAGGCGATGGACGCCATGTCGCAGATTCTGCAGGGCTCGCCGCAGCTGTGGGCCGTGGCCGGCGACCTGTTCGTGAAGAACATGGACTGGCCGGGCGCCGAAGAGCTTGCCGCCCGCCTGCGCAAGACCATCGACCCGAAGCTGCTGGAAGACCAAGACGACCCGGCGCTGCAGGCTGCGAACAAGCAGATCCAGGTGATGATGCAGGAGATGCAGACCATGCAGCAGATGCTGCAGAATGTCACCCAGTCCATGGAAGCGCAGAAGCTGCAGATCGACACGTTCAAGGCCGAGGCTGACGCCGAGGTCAAGGCGTATGAGGCCGAGACGCGCCGCCTTGCCGCGCTGCAGGCCGGCATGACGCTGGAACAGGTGCAAGAGGTGGTCATGCAGACCCTGCGGGATGTGTCCACGCCCGGCATCGGTGACATGGGCGGCGGGATGCGCGGCGCTGCGCCGATTGAGGGAGTGCCCGTATGACGTGCGAAGTGTTCATCGGCCGGCTGTTCCTGTCGCGCGACGTCGCGCACTCGGTGCACCTGAACACCCGCTCGTACGCCAAGCATCAGGCGCTGAACGAGTTCTACACCGAGGTGATCGAACTGGCCGACACGTTTGCCGAGGCGTACCAAGGCAAGTACGGCCTGATCGGCCCGATTGCGCTGCAGTCCGCGACCAAGACGAACAACGTCATCGAGTTCCTCGAAGACATGGTGAAATCCATCGAGGAAGACAGGTTCAAGGTGGTGGACAAGGAATGCACGCCGCTGCAGAACATCAT
>CAZPTM010000221.1:0-2868 GCA_964589665.1 uncultured Limnohabitans sp.
CTGTGAAACGGTTGCGCCGTCAGCAATTTGCAGTGCCATTTCATTAGATGGACGCACAGACGCCGGGAGATAGTCCCCCAGCGTAGCGAACAACTTGAAGGTGATGTTCATCAGCGCATCTTAGCGCCGACGCGTATCGTACGCACCCTGCCACTGATTTTGACCCTGGGCACATGCCAGGTAAGCCTCCATGAGTTTGGTCGGGTCTTGCATGAGCTTGTCTTTCCAGACACCCAAACGCACTTGGCCTTCGACCAGACCGCGCATCACACCCACATGTTCGGTCCAACCCACCGAGTTGCAGCCCACCATGATGTCGCCCTTGAACTGCAGACTCAGGTGACGTCCACTGGCCAGATCGGTCAACTGCGCTTGCTCACCGCCTTCGACTCCTTGCCAATTCCCAAAGCTGGTGGAAATCAAGCCCAGTGTATCAAGCACGTTGATCTGCGTGACACCTTGGAGCGTGGTGTGTTGTCCTGCCATGTTGAGCGCCGCCACACGAGCTTGCTCGGCCGCGTTGGGCTGAATGGCACTGACGATGGTTTTACCGCTGACCTTGTCAAAAGCCTCGGCACAGTCGCCAGCGGCGTAAATATCGGGCACGTTGGTTTGCATCCGATCGTCCGTCAGAATGCCTTGCAAGCAAGTGACTCCACTGTCTTTCAAAAACCCAATCGCTGGGCGCACGCCAGTGGCACTAATGACCAAATCAGCTTCGATGGTCTGACCACCGGACAGTCTTACACGCAGGCCGGCTCCGGTATTTGTGCCCATGCCCAAAGCGCTGGCGATCTTGCCCACCACCCCGGTGGGAGTAGAGGCATTTTCAATCGCCTCGACCTTGGCTGAGGTATAGACCTTTACCCCCTTGGCCTCGCACCAGTCACGGATCATGCCGCCCGCCATCGGGCCCATCATGCGCGGCACCATGCGGTCACCCATCTCGACCACCGACAGCTCCACCCCGCGCAATTTGAGCGCTTCCATGATGATGCAACCAATAAAACCTGCGCCCATCTGCAACACCCTGGCACCCGGTTTGGCCAAAGCGGCAATTGCACGCGCGTCTTCCAGCGTCCAGCAGGTGTGCACGCCTGGCAAGTCCAGCCCGGGGATCGGTGGACGCACGGGGTGCGAACCAGTTGCAATCAGCAGTTTGTCAAAAGCAAGCGTCTGGCCGTTGTCCAGAACCACTGCCTTGTTTGCAGCGTGCACCTTGGTTGCACGCGCCTGAACGATATCGATCCGCAAATCCGCAAAATGCGTTTTGCTTTTTCGCAGCCAAGTACCTTCCTCACCTACCTTGCCAATGAGCAAGTAGGGAATAGCCATGCGCGAATACGGAGTCTCGTGCTCATCACCCACCACTGTGATGCGGTCTTGAGGGCGATGCTTGCGCAGGGTTTCAGCGGCAATGATGCCCGCCGGGCCAGCACCAAGAATGACGTGATGTTGCATCAAAGGCCCAGTCGCTCTTTGGTTTGCGCTGTGGGGCGGCCTTCGCTGTCCCAGCCACGCACGTCATAGTACTTGGGCAACATTTCGGGCAACTTGCTGACCACGCCTTTGCCAGGGCCAGTTTTGGCAGCCTCGGTCAATAAGCGCTTAGGCAGTGTGTCGTCGGCCTTGGTAAAGCCAGCGGCGTTGTTGAACTCGCGCTCCATGTTCCAGATGCGCTCGCCAATATGGGCCAGGTGCTCCATGGTGTATTCGTCACCGCAGGCAGCCTGCAGCTGTGGGGCCACGTCAGCCAGGGTCCAGGCAAAGCTGGTGAAGATGCAGATACCGGCTGAATCGAAGGCAGCGGTGGCATCCTGGAAGGCCTTGACCAACTCAGGCTTGCCCTCGCTCTCGACGGGCTCGGTCTTGACCGGGATGCCCAGCACTTCGGAGGCGATGGTGTAGCCACGCAAGTGGCAGGCACCACGGTTAGAAGTGGCATAGGCCAGACCAATGCCTTGAATCACTCGACCGTCGTAAGCGGGGAATTCCTGGCCCTTGACGCTCATGGACAGGTCGGGATGGCCGTACTTGGCGGTCAGGCGTTTGGAGCCCATGCCAATTTCCTTGCCGAAACCGATGCCCTTGGCCGTCATGTCGGCCAATTCGCACAAGGCTTTGGCCGAACCAAACGGCGCTTGCGTGCCGATTTGCTCAGCGGTCAGTACACCCATTTCGTACAGCTCCATCACCGCGCCAATGGTGGCGCCAAAGCTGATCGGGTCCATGCCTTCTTCATTACAAATCAGGTTGGCGTACTGGAGGGCTTCGAGGTCATTGACACCATTGGCGGCGCCTAGCGCCCATGCGGCTTCATATTCGAGGCCACCCGATGCACCCCAGTACTCGGGCTTGTTTTGCACCGAGAAGTGGCTTTCGTCCATCTTGCTGATACGGCCGCAGGCGATGGTGCAGCCAAAGCAGGCCTGGTTGGTCACCAAATGCGCCTTGCCATCGGTCTTGCGCGGTGTAGCCATGGCTTCGGCCGAGATGTCCTTGGCGCCCTCGAACTGCACATCGCGGTGGTTGCGGGTGGGCAAGGCACCCACTTCATTGATCACGTTCATCAGCACCTGGGTGCCGTAGGTGGGCAGGCCCTGGCCGGTCACGGCGTTGTCGGCCAGCACCTTCTTGGCGGCCTTGGCCGCGGCCATGAAAGCCGTGGGATCGCGCACGTTGCCGACGCCCTTGGTGCCGCGCACGGCAATGGCCTTGAGGTTCTTGCTGCCCATGACGGTGCCCACGCCCGAGCGGCCAGCCGCACGGTGCAGGTCGTTCACCACGGCGGCGTACAGCACACCGTTTTCGCCAGACTTGCCGATGCTGGAGATGCGCAGCAGCGGGTCCTGGTGGGCTTTCTTGAGC
>CAZPTM010000222.1:0-2865 GCA_964589665.1 uncultured Limnohabitans sp.
GACTGGCTTTTCTTGACTTTTTATGCCGTAGCTGCCTGCCAAAATCAACAAGATCACCACCAAAAGAAAGCCCAACAATTTGAATTTGGGCGCAACATTTTTGGTGGTCTGCCATTCAATAGGGTTGGTTTTCAGTAGAGGATTGCTTGGTGAAGTGTTTGCAGTTTGCGAGGGGCTTGTTGCAAGCGCCTGAGTTGGCACAGGGATGTCGTGTTCATCAGCAGGCGGAGATTCTGGGGCGGGGAGTGTTTCAGCGCCCAACGCGGTCAAAACGCGTGAGCCCGCAGTGAACTTGATGGCCTCACTGTAAAACTGATTGCCGTAGCCTTTGCCTTCGAGCTCCCGAATCTGGCCGAGGGAAAGCAAGCAGCGGCGAGACAGTTCCAGATGATCCACGCCCGCTGCTTCGCGCACCTGAACAAGGTGTTGCTCGTCAGAGGGCAGCCAAATGCGTGTACTCATATGGGCATTGTCGCATGGTAAATTCAACGCCAGCTGGGTGGGCGTTTGTCAATAAACGCTTGTACACCCTCCAGGGCGCAATCATCCATCATGTTGCAGGCCATTGTTTGGCTAGCGTCCTCATAGGCTTGGGCGATAGGTGCCTCCAGTTGGCGGTAGAACAGTTGCTTGCCTAGCGCGATGGCCCGGCGTGGTTTAGCCAGAATGCTCAGAACCAGTTGTTCGACTGTGCTGTCGAGCCGGTCGGCGGCCACACAATGGTTGATTAAGCCTTTGTCTTTGGCTTGTGCGGCAGAAATAAAGTCGCCTGTGACCAGCATTTCAAAAGCTGCCTTGCGCGAGAGGTTGCGGCTCAGCGCCACGCTGGGAGTGGAACAAAACAGCCCCAGGTTGATGCCGCTGACCGCAAAGCGCGAGGCGTCGGACGCCACGGCCAGGTCGCACATCGCCACCAGCTGGCAACCTGCAGCTGTGGCAATGCCATTGACTTTGGCGATCACCGGAACGGGCAGGCGCTGCAGGCTCAGCATCATTTGGCTGCATTGGGCAAACAGGGTTTGGTAGAACGCCATCGACGGGTTGGCGCGCATTTCGCGCAGGTCATGCCCAGCGCAAAAGGCGCGGCCCGAAGCTTCGATCACCACCACGCGGGCTGTTTCGTCCTGGGCAATGTTGTCCAGGCAGGTCTGCACGGCGTCCATCACCTGGGCCGACAGGGCGTTGAAGGCGTCGGGGCGGTTGAGCGTCAGGTGCACCACGCCGCGGGCGTCCTTGTGCATCAAAACCGGAGCGTCTGACAAAGGATGCATGTCGGTCTCCGTCAGGACTGGCGTGCGCGTTCGCGCAACTGGAATTTCTGGATCTTGCCGGTGGAGGTTTTGGGGATGGCCTCGAAACGAATGTCGCGTGGAACCTTGTAGCCTGCCAGCAGGCTGCGGCAGTGTTCGACCAGGGCTTGCGCGCTGACTTCGGCGCCTTCGCGCAGTTCCACATAGGCCACCGGGGTTTCGCCCCATTTGTCGTCGGGCTTGGCCACCACGGCGCAGGCCATGACGGCGGGGTGGCGGTAGAGCGCGTCTTCGACTTCGAGCGAGCTGATGTTTTCGCCACCCGAAATGATGATGTCTTTGCTGCGGTCCTTGATCTTGACGTAGCGGTCGGACTCCAGCACCGCCAGGTCGCCGGTGTGGAACCAGCCGCCCTCAAACGCTTCTTGCGTGGCTTTGGGGTTCTTGAGGTAACCCTTCATGACGATGTTGCCGCGGAACATGATCTCGCCCAGGGTCTCGCCATCGGCGGGCAGCTCCTGCATGTTTTTGGCATTCATGACCGTCATGCCTTCTTGCATGGCGTAGCGCACGCCCTGACGACCGTTCAGGCGGGTTTGTTCTGATAAATCCTGCTCGGCCCAGCTGTCACGTTTGACGGCAACAGCTGCTGGGCCATAGACCTCGGTCAGGCCATACACGTGGGTGATGTCAAAGCCCAGCTTGGCCATGCCTTCGATCATCGACGCCGGTGGCGCCGCGCCAGCGACCATGCCCTTGACTTTGTGGCGGATGTTTTCGCGCAGCACGGGCGGGGCGGAAATGAGCAGGTTGTGCACGATGGGTGCGGCGCAGTAGTGGTCCACCTGGTGTTCGGCAATCGCGGGCAGGATGTGCTGGGCGTCCACGCGGCGCAGGCACACATGCGTGCCGCCGAGCATGGCAATCGTCCACGGAAAGCACCAGCCGTTGCAGTGGAACATGGGCAGCGTCCACAAATAGACCGGAAAGTTGGGCATGTGCCAGGTCACCGCGTTGCTGACGGCGTTGAGGTAGGCGCCGCGGTGGTGGGTGACGACGCCCTTGGGGTCGCCGGTGGTGCCCGAGGTGTAGCTCACGGCGATGGCGTCCCACTCGTCTTGCGGGCCTTCGAGTCGGCCAAGAGGGGCGTGTGACGCGAGCCAGCTTTCGTATTCCAGGGTGCCTACGCATTCGCCGGGGCCACTGTATTCGCTGTCGCAGACATCGACCACCAGCACCTCGCGGCCAAACTCGGTGCGCAGCATCTGCAGGGCCTGGCGCATGGTGGGCGAGAACTCGGTGTCGGTGAGCAACACTTGCGTTTCGCAGTGGTTCATCTGCCAGGCCAGCAGGTGGGCGTCCAGGCGGGTGTTGAGGGTGTTAAGGACCGCATTGAGCGCGGGCACGGCGTAATGCGCCTCTACCATTTCGGGAGTGTTGGAGAGCATGGCGCTGACGGTGCTGCCGCGCTTAACGCCTGCTGCTTGCAAGGCAGCCGCCAGGCGGGCCGAGCGTTCGCGCACCTGAGCCCAGTTGTAACGGCGCTGGCCGTGGATGACGGCGGGCAAATCGCCAAAGACTTCGGCGCTGCGCTCAACGAAGCTGATGGGCGAGA
>CAZPTM010000223.1:0-2863 GCA_964589665.1 uncultured Limnohabitans sp.
TGAGCGCCTGGAACGTGGCTGAGCTGGACCAGATGGCGCTCATGCCGTGTCACGCCTTCTTCCAGTTTTATGTGGCCCCGCCGCAAAAAGAAGGCGACAAACCCAAACTCAGCTGCCAGCTGTACCAACGCAGCGCCGACATTTTTCTGGGCGTGCCCTTCAACATCGCCAGCTATGCCTTGCTCACGCACATGATCGCGCAGCAATGCGACATGGATGTGGGCGACTTCATCTGGACCGGTGGCGACTGCCACATCTACAGCAACCACCACGAACAAGTCGAGCAGCAACTGAGTCGTCAACCTTTTGCTTATCCGACCCTGAACATCAAGCGTAAACCCGCCTCCATCTTCGATTACGAATACGAAGATTTTGAGGTGACCGGTTACGAATGCCACCCCGCCATCAAGGCCCCTGTAGCGGTCTAAGGCAACCGTGATCAATCGCCGTCAACTTTGGGCATTGCTAGCCCTCACGCTCATGTGGGGCGTGAACTGGCCGATGATGAAGTTGTCGCTCTCGCAGCTCTCGCCACTGTACTTTCGGGCCATCACCATGACGCTAGGTGCCAGCTGGCTGTTTGCCTATGTGGCCTGGCGTGGCGAGCGCATGCGCCCACGTCCTGAAGAATGGCGTGACATAGCTTTGCTGGGCCTGCCCAATATTCTGGGTTGGCACACCCTGTCGATCTTTGGGGTGCAAGCCCTGGCCTCCGGCAGAGCAGCCATTTTGGGCTTCACCATGCCCATCTTCACCGTGGTGTTGGGCGCCTTGTTTTTTGGCGAAAAAATCACACCCCGTGTCCGATTGGCCTTGCTCAGCGTGGTACTGGCCATTGGTTTGTTGCTCTGGCACGAGCTCGCCCGACTGAGTGGTCGTCCCGCTGGTGTGGCGTGGATGCTGGGTGCCGCAGCGTGCTGGGCCTTGGGCACCTTGTTGTTTCGCCGTGCGCACCTCACGCTCTCACCCATGGTGGTGACGGTGTGGATGCTGCTCTTGTTTTCTGTGGCGCTATGGGTCATGGCTTTGAGCCTGGAGCCCCTGCCTCGCCCTCAGACCTTTACGCCCATGATGTGGGTCAGCCTGGCCTATGGCGTCGGCGTCAACTATGGGGTGGCCCAACTCATCTGGTTTGGCATGGCGCGCGACCTCCCGCCGGCGACCAGCGCCATGAGCGTGATGGCCATTCCTTTGGTTGGCACTTTAAGCGCTACCTTCATCACCGCGGAAGTGCCGCACTGGCAAGACTGGCTGGCTATGGCTTTTGTGATGGTCGCGATTGCCAGCGTATTGCTCCCCTCCCGGCCTTCCGGCTTACCTGTCAAAGCATCATGAGTACACCTGCACTGCCTCGCCTGCACTTGATTTATGCCCGCGCCCGCAACGGCACCATTGGCAAAGACGGCCAAATGCCCTGGCATTTGCCTGAAGACCTGGCGCACTTCAAACGCGTCACCTTAGGTCAGCCCGTCATCATGGGACGCAAGACTTGGGAATCCCTGCCCGAGCGTTTTCGTCCGCTGCCGGGTCGGGTCAACATTGTGGTGACCCGGCAGGCCAACTGGCAAGCGGCTGGCGCGCTGCGTGCGAGTTCACTTGAAGAAGCACAAACCCTGTGCGGCCCGGTGCAAGACGCCTGGATCATGGGCGGCGCGGAAATCTACCGCCAAGCCGAGCCCCTGGCCCACACTGCCGTGGTCACCGAGATTGATGCCGATTTTGAGGGTGATGCTTTTGCCCCCACCTTGTCTTCTGCCTGGCAAGAAACCCAACGCGAAGTCCACACGGCAACCAATGGTCTGGGCTTCAGCTTTGTCACCTACACCCGTACACCATGAAGATTGCCACCTGGAACGTGAACTCGCTGGGCGTGCGCTTGCCGCAAGTGCTCGACTGGCTGGCCGCCAACCCGGTCGATGTGCTGGCCCTGCAGGAACTCAAACTCACCGATGACAAATTTCCCATTGCCGCCTTGCAGGAAGCAGGCTGGCAAGCGCAGTGGTTTGGCCAGAAAACCTACAACGGCGTGGCACTGATTTCGCGCACACACGGTCGGGATGTGGTTAAAAACATCCCAGGCTTTGAAGACGAAATGTCTCGTGTGATTGCGGCCACATATACCGATGCTGCTGGACAAGACATTCGCGTCATTGGAGCCTACTTTCCTAACGGGCAAGCCCCAGACAGCGACAAGTTTGCCTACAAGATGCGCTGGCTCGACGCTTTGCGCGACTGGGTTCACAACCAAATGGGGCAATACCCGCGCCTGGCACTGGTGGGTGACTACAACATCACGTTCGACGACCTGGACGTGTGGGACCCCGATGGTCTGCGCGAAACCATACATTGCACCAGTGCCGAGCGCGAAAAACTCCAGGCTCTGATTGACCTGGGCCTGAGCGACGCCATCCGCCTGTTTGATCAACCTGAGAAAAACTACAGTTGGTGGGACTACCGCGAGTTTGCCTTCAGACGCAACCGTGGCCTGCGCATTGACCACATCCTGATCACCGATGCACTCAAGTCACGGGCCCATGCCTGCGCAGTCGACAAAACACCCCGCAAAAACGAGCGCCCCAGTGACCATGCGCCCGTGGTACTGACACTGGACTGAAAGCAAAAAAGCCACTGCGTTGGGGCAGTGGCTTTGAGGGTAACTGGAGGCGCGGGCCGGAGTCGAACCGACCTACACGGATTTGCAATCCGGTGCATAACCGCTTTGCTACCGCGCCTTGTTCTTTGACAAAAAAGGGAAGCAGAGCTTCCCTTTTTTGATTGGCTTGTTTGGAGCGGGATAAGAGGCTCGAACTCTCGACCTATACCTTGGCAAGGTATCGCTCTACCAACTGAGCTAATCCCGCGT
>CAZPTM010000224.1:0-2856 GCA_964589665.1 uncultured Limnohabitans sp.
TGCGCTTGAGGCTGGGGGCGCGGCTGATCCAGTTGCCCTCGGGCAGCATGCCCACGATTTCGCTGTGGGCGTGCTGGCTGATCTGGCGCACCAGGGTTTTGCGGTAAGCGTCCGGCATCCACTCGCGCGGCTCGATGCGGCCATCTGCATCAATGCGGGCGTCGAACTGGGCTTGCAGCGCCTGTTCGCTGGCGCTGGCTTCCTTGGGTACCGCCTTGAGTCCTGCGGACTTGGCGTCATCTTGGTCGGAAACGCTGAAGGATTGGGTGTACATGGCTTTCTCCTGCACGTGCTGAAGGTGCGTGAAAATCGAGTATACCCATTAACCGACCGATCGGTCGGTTAATTTGAGAGCTTGGGCTCAGGATTTTCCCTGATGCGGTGTCGATCAAGCCAGGTGTCAGGCACCGCCAGCTTCGACCTGCCAGCCTTTGCCGTTGCCGCGGGCCAAAGCGGGCCCCACCACTTTCAGGGCTTCGCGCAGTTGCTCAGCCAGGGTGTAGGGCGGGTTGATGATGAACATGCCGCTGGCCGACAGGCCCGTGTCGCCTTCTTCGCCCCGGCCAATGGCCAGGGTGGCGTGCACCCAGCTGCGTTTGGCCTGGTTGGCCAGGGTGCGCAGGCGACGCGGCAGCTCGTGCGCTTCGGGGCGCGGGATGATGGGGTACCAGACCAAATAGGTGCCGGTCGGAAAGCGCTTGAGGCAGTCGGCAATGACGTTGCTGACCTTGGCGTAGTCAGACTTGATCTCGTAGCTGGGGTCGATCAGCACCATGGCGCGCTTGGAGCCGCTGGCCGAGGCCGGTGGGGGCAAGAGCTTGGGCAAGGCGGCAAAGCCATCCTCGCGCGTCACCTGCACGGCGCGGCCCAGTTCGAGTTGGGCCATGTTGCCCGAGAGCGACTCGATATCGGTCGGGTGCAGCTCGAACAATTTCAGCCGGTCGCGAGCCTCATAACGCAGCAACTGAGCCATGAGCACTGGCGAACCGGGGTAGATGCGAGCCTCGCCGTTGGGGTTAAAGTGCGCCACCTGGTCCAGATAGTCCTGCACGCTTTCAGGCAGATCGTCCGCAACAGCAGCGGCTTCGAGCAGTTTGAACAAACCGTCCTGCGCCTCCGCCCCTTTTTGCGAGTAATCACCATCCAGCCGGTACAGGCCCGCGCCCGCATGGGTGTCGATCAGGGTGATGCCGGCCTCCTTTTGCTGCAAATGGCGCAGGGTGGCCAGCAGTGTGATGTGCTTGAGAACATCCGCATGGTTGGCGGCATGAAAGGCGTGACGATAACTAAACATAGCCCGATGGTAACCGCCAGGGTGGGGCTTGGGGCGGAGCCTGACAGGCTCCCACCGCAAAGCGGCGAACGTCGCCTGCCAGGCTCCGCCCCAAGCCCCACCCTGGCTGGACGGCTGGATTTTTTGTATAATGGCTGGCTTCGCAGCGCTTTAGTGGCTCCGCGGCGAAGATTCAACTCCCACCTAAGAGGCTCTCAACAGAAGAGCACCGACCGTGGAAAAGAGCCCGCCAAACCACTTTTCGAAAGAAAAACATGTCTACATTCAGCGCAAAACCCGCTGAGGTCGTGCATGAGTGGTTTGTGATTGACGCGACCGACAAGGTCCTCGGACGAGTAGCCAGCGAAGTTGCTCTCCGTCTGCGCGGCAAACACAAGGCCATTTACACGCCTCACGTTGACACCGGCGATTTCATCGTCATCGTTAACGCATCCAAACTCAAAGTGACCGGTACCAAGTCCCTGGACAAGAAGTACTACCGTCACTCCGGTTTCCCCGGTGGTATCACCGAAACCAACTTCCGTGACCTGCAAGCCAAGCATCCTGGCCGCGCACTCGAGAAGGCCGTCAAGGGCATGCTGCCCAAAGGTCCTCTGGGCTACGCCATGATCAAGAAGCTGAAGGTGTATGGCGGTGCCGAGCACCCGCACACTGCCCAGCAGCCTAAGGCTCTGGAAATCTAAGGAGCGGAACAATGATTGGTGAATGGAATAACGGCACCGGCCGTCGCAAATCGAGCGTCGCCCGTGTGTTTCTGAAAAAAGGCTCCGGCAAGATCACCGTGAATGGCAAGGACATCCAGGCTTACTTCGGCCGCGAGACCTCCATCATGATCGCCAAGCAACCCCTGGCACTGACCAACAATCTCGAAGCTTTCGACATTCAGGTCAACGTGCACGGTGGTGGTGAATCCGGCCAGGCAGGTGCAACCCGCCACGGCATCACCCGCGCCCTGATCGACTACGACGCAGCCCTCAAGCCCGCGCTGAGCGCAGCTGGCTTCGTGACTCGCGATGCCCGTGAAGTCGAACGTAAAAAGGTCGGTCTGCACTCCGCCCGTCGTCGCAAGCAGTTCTCCAAGCGTTAATCCGCTTCGATCTGCTTTCGAGCAAAAGCCGCCTGGTTCGCCTGGCGGCTTTTTTATTACCTGCTTTGTGCCGCGAGGTGATGGGTGCCCTGCCGGGGCTCTTCGTCGCTTTGCGCCGAAATGTCGCCCCAACAGGGCCCCCATCACCTCGCTACGCATGGGGCAAGAAAATCCATGCGGGCTGTAGCGGTAATCGCCTGTTGAACGCTGAATAACCCACTGCCGCGCTATACTATTTGCCATTGAATCCGGAGAAAAACCATGACCGCTGTTGCCCAAACCGTTGAAACCGAAATGCCTGCCCCTATCGTCTTTACTGACAGCGCGGCAGCCAAGGTGGCGGATTTGATTGCGGAAGAGGGCAACCCTGATTTGAAACTGCGTGTGTTTGTGCAAGGCGGCGGTTGCTCGGGCTTTCAGTACGGCTTCACCTTCGACGAAATCACCAACGAAGACGACACCACCATGACCAAAA
>CAZPTM010000225.1:0-2856 GCA_964589665.1 uncultured Limnohabitans sp.
TGCGGGGGTTGTCGGCGTTGCCGCTGTTGCGCTCGAGCAGGGCTTCGGCTTCTTCGCGGCCGTCCTTGCCGAAGTACTTGTGCAGCAGGTACACCATGGCCCACAGGTGGCGGCCTTCTTCTACGTTGATTTGGTAAAGGGTGCGCAGGTCGTACATGCTGGGGGCGGTTAAACCCAAATGCCGTTGCTGCTCGACCGATGCAGGCTCGGTGTCGCCTTGCGTCACGATGATGCGGCGCAGGTTGGCGCGGTGTTCGCCAGGGACGTCTTGCCAGGCGGCTTCGCCCATGTGGTCACCGAAGTGAATCTTGCGCTCTTGCTCGGCGGGGTTCAGGAAAATGCCCCAACGGTAGTCGGGCATCTTGACGTGGCCGAACTGGGCCCAGCCTTGCGGGTCCACACTCACGGCGGTGCGCAGGTAGACGTCGAAGTTTTGCGAACCATCCGGGCCCATGTCCTGCCACCACTGCAGGTAGTTGGGCTGCCAGTGCTCGAGCGCGCGCTGCAGCGTGCGGTCTTCGGACAGGTTGACGTTGTTGGGGATTTTTTCGCTGTAGTTGATACCGGACATGAGGGTCTCCAGAAATTAAAGCAACGGTGGGGTCAAATTTCGGTTGCAGCGCGGACCACCGGGAACCACGCTGCACAACGTCAAAACATCAGACGCGGTTCAGGTCAAACTGGACTTTTTCACCCTTACCGTAGACCTTGAGGGCACCCTTTTCGCCAACAGCGTTGGGGCGCTGGAAGATCCAGTTCTGCCAGGCGGTCAGGCGGCCGAAGATGCGGGTCAGCATGTTCTCTTTCTGGGCGAAGCGCAGGTTGGCTTCCAGGCCGGTCAAGGCATCAGGCGACATGGCGGCGCGCTCTTCGAGGGCCAGACGGATTTCGTCGTCCCAGTCAATGTCATCGGGCGCTGCAGTGATCAGACCCAGCTTGTAGGCAGCATCGCCATCCAGCGCCTGACCGACGGCAGCGCGGGCGGCTTCCATAGGCGCCGCTTCTTCATAGAAGCGGCGCTGCAAGCGCGACTGGTCGTTGACCATGGGGAGGTAGCCGAAGTTCATTTCGCCCAGTGTCAGTGCGGGTTGCTTTTCGGGTTCGTCGGGTAGCACCAGCATGTAGGCGCGGTCGGCGCAAAAGGCCAGCTCGGCCAGCGAACCGGCAAAGCAGGAACCGGGTTCGATCAGGGCAAACAGGCTGCGCGAGGACACATCCATGCGAGCGAACGTGCGGCGCATGTAGCCCAGGGTTTCGCGGGCAAACCAGTGGCCCTGGTTGTTCAGCACGGCTGCGTCAGCAGCCAGCACGGCAGCCGCATCGCCCTCTGTCTTGAGCAGCCAGGTGCCCAGTTCCAGTTCATTGGTGCGCATGTGCAGGATGGCGTCGTCCAGCTCTCGCGTCATGGCCAGAGGCCACCAGTTGGCACCTGCAGCTTCGATGCCTGCAACATCAGCAGCAACAGCAGCGGTGGGTGCCTTGACGGTAAAGGTGGCCGTGCGCTTGACGCGGTCCATCTCCACCGTCACATAGGTGTAGCTCACACGGTCGGCTTCGATGGTGCGGTTCAGAGGAGTCAGCGCCACGCCTTTGGCTGAAGCCGGACGGTTGCTATCAGCGGACAGTTTTTGTGCACGGTCCTTGACGGCCTGCTGGAACACGGCGGGCTTAGCAATGGCGTCGACCAAGCGCCAGTCCACGGCTTTTTGACCGCGCACGCCTTCCACGCTGGT
The DNA here is from genome assembly GCA_964589665.1 of uncultured Limnohabitans sp. GTDB lineage: Bacteria > Pseudomonadota > Gammaproteobacteria > Burkholderiales > Burkholderiaceae_C > Limnohabitans_A. Next base: position 1,734 of record CAZPTM010000225.1, read on the forward strand.
GCAGAAGATGTCAGCCAGATCGTGGCGCACATGTCGCTTGTCGGTCACGCGGGTCAGGCCGCCAGTGCCGGGCAGCACGCCCAGCAGCGGCACTTCGGGCAGGGACACGGCGCTGGAGCGGTCGTCCACCAGCACGATTTCATCGCAAGCGAGGGCCAGCTCGTAGCCACCACCTGCACAAGCGCCGTTGACGGCAGCAATGAATTTGAGGCCGTTGTGGCGGCTGGAGTCTTCGATACCGTTGCGGGTTTCGTTGGTGAACTTGCAGAAGTTCACTTTCCAGGCGTGGCTGGACACACCCAACATGAAGATGTTGGCGCCGGAGCAGAACACGCGGTCGCGCAGGCTGGTTACCACCACGGTGCGCACTTGAGGATGCTCAAAGCGAATGCGTTGCAGCGCGTCGTGCAGCTCAATGTCTACGCCCAGATCGTAGCTGTTGAGTTTGAGTTTATAGCCCGGACGGATGCCGGCGTCTTCATTGAAGTTCAGGCCGAGCGTGGCGGTATCACCATCAACGGTCAACTGAATGTGTTTGTACTGTGCGGGCGAAGTCTGGTAATTGACCTGCGGGTTGCTGCTTGTCATGGCTGTTGCCTCCGGTTGAGTTCAGAAAATGCATTGGGCTGCACGTTGAGGTGAAGTTTATTGCATGTTTTGGATGTCGGCAATATGCATTTTATTTCTTTTATTAGGGCTTTCCCTATGTTTTGAGATGCAGGTGCTCCCGGACCTCTTTGCGCAGTTGAGCGAACGCGGCCTGCACATCCCCCAAGCTTGTGTTGATGGTCAAGTCAGCCTTGGAATAAAAGGCCGAGCGACCATCGAGAATGCGCTTGAGGTCTTCCATCGCTTCACGGCTGGCCGCCATGGGGCGCATGTCGCCCTGAGCCGCCACACGCGACATGTGATCTTGCGCGTCAGCCTGCAACCACACGGTGGTGCAATGCGAAAGCAGCAAATTGAAGTTACTCGAATCCGACACCAGCCCTCCTGGTGTGGCAATGACAACTTCAGGATAAATCTGAATAGCTTCTTCCAGTGCACGGCGCTCATAGCGACGGTAAGCGTTGGCACCGTAGAGGTTGTGAATCTCGCTGATCTGACAACCCGCAAACTGCTC
>CAZPTM010000226.1:0-2838 GCA_964589665.1 uncultured Limnohabitans sp.
CCTCTATACGTACGCTCAGCCTTGACGCTGCTTGTGACGCGGGTCCGTGCAGATCACGCGAACAACACCTTTACGGCGGATGATCTTGCAGTTGCGGCAAATTTTCTTGACCGAAGCCGAAACTCTCATGGTTTTCTCCTAAAACTCTTTGCTTCTGGACCAGGCTTATTTGGCCCGGAACACAATCCGTGCCTTACTCAAATCGTAAGGCGTCAATTCGACAGTAACTTTGTCACCAGGCAGGATTCGGATGTAGTGCATCCGCATCTTGCCGGAGATATGTCCCAACACCACATGGCCGTTTTCCAGTTTCACACGAAAGGTTGCGTTGGGGAGGTTTTCCACCACTTCACCTTGCATCTGGATTACATCATCCTTCGCCATCGCCGAACTCAACCGCCAAGTGTAGTTTTGAAATTCGCTTTCTTGAGAAGCGATTCGTATTGCTGGGACATCAGGTAGTTCTGCACCTGCGCCATGAAGTCCATGGTGACCACCACGATGATCAGCAGGGAGGTGCCGCCAAAATAGAACGGCACGTTGTACTTCAGGATCAGGAACTCGGGCAGCAAACACACAAACGTGATGTAAGCGGCACCCACCAAAGTCAGACGCAGCAGGATCTTGTCGATGTAACGCGCTGTCTGGTCTCCAGGGCGAATGCCTGGAATGAACGCACCGCTTTTCTTCAAGTTGTCTGCGGTCTCGCGGCTGTTGAACACCAACGCCGTATAGAAGAAGCAGAAGAACACGATTGCACCTGCATAAATCATCACATACACCGGTTGACCGGGAGTGAGTGCAGATGCCACGTCCTTGAAGAAACGCATGACAGGATTTTGCGTTTCACCGGAACTGAACCAGTTGATGATGGTTGCAGGCAGCAAGATGATCGACGATGCAAAGATCGGCGGAATCACGCCAGCCATGTTGAGCTTAAGGGGCAGGTGTGAGGACTGACCACCGTAGACTTTGTTGCCGACCTGACGACGCGCATAGTTCACCAGGATTTTGCGCTGTCCGCGCTCGACAAAGACCACGAAATAGGTCACCAGTGCAACAATTGCGACCACCAGCAAAGCCACCAAAGGTCCCATCGCACCAGTGTTGACCAGCTCAAACAAACCACCCATAGCCTGTGGCAAACCTGCAGCGATACCGGCAAAAATCAGGATCGAAATGCCATTACCCAGGCCACGCTCCGTGATTTGCTCACCCAGCCACATGAGGAACATGGTGCCAGCGGTCAAACTGACCACAGCCGTCATACGGAAGCCAAAACCAGGGTTGATCACCAAACCTGCGGAAGCCTCAAGCGCGACTGCAATACCCAAGGACTGGAAAAGAGCCAGACCCAAGGCACCAAAACGCGTGTACTGTGTAATCTTGCGACGACCGGCTTCGCCTTCCTTCTTCAGTTGCTCGAATGCGGGCAACACGTAGGTGAGCAACTGCATCACGATCGATGCAGAGATGTACGGCATGATCCCCAACGCGAACACGGTAAAGCGCGACAAGGCGCCGCCCGAGAACATGTTGAAGAGGCTCAAAATGCCGCCCTGCTGGCCATTGAAGAGTTTGCGCAGCTCGTCCGGATCGATACCGGGCACAGGAATGTGAGCGCCGACACGATAAACGACCAGCGCAAGCAGCAAGAAGATAAGACGGCGACGCAAGTCTCCGTACTTGTCCGTCTTGGCGACTGTATTAGCGCTGGTTGCCACGTTCGAGCTCTCTCTGTTGCGTCATCAAGCCAGGGAGCCGCCAGCAGCTTCGATGGCTGCCTTGGCACCTGCGGTTGCACCAATGCCGGTCAGCTTGACTGCAGCAGTCAGCTCACCAGACTTGATCACCTTGACCACTTTGGCCAGCTCAGGCACGAGACCGGCTTGCTTGAGTGCCAGCAGATCCACTTCGCCCAGACCCAGCTTGGCCAGTTGGCCCAGGGTGATTTCGGCGTTGAACTTGAGCAGATGCGACTTGAAGCCACGCTTGGGCAGGCGACGCTGCAAAGGCATTTGACCGCCTTCGAAGCCCACTTTGTGGTAGCCACCCGAACGGGATTTTTGACCTTTGTGGCCACGGCCAGCGGTCTTGCCCAGACCGGAGCCAATGCCACGGCCAACACGACGCGCGGCGTGCTTGGCGCCATCTGCGGGTTTGATGCTATTGAGTTCCATCAGTAGCCTCTCAGAGTACTTTGACCAGGTAGCTGATCTTGTTGATCATGCCGCGCACTGCAGGGGTATCCTCCAGAACGCTTTCGCTGTTGAGCTTGCGCAGACCCAGGCCACGCACGGTGGCGCGGTGGTCTTGCTTGCAGCCGATGGGGCTGCGCACCAGCTTGATTTTGACGGTAGGTTGGTTTGCCATGATCTCTCTCCAGGTCAGGCGAACAGCTGTTCCACCGACAGGCCACGCTTGGCAGCGATTTCCGACGGGGTGGTGCAGTTGTTCAGCGCATCAAACGTTGCGCGAACCATGTTGTAAGGATTGGTCGAACCGTGGCTCTTGGCCACGATGTCGGTGATGCCCATCACTTCGAAGACAGCGCGCATCGGGCCGCCTGCGATGATGCCGGTACCTTTGGGGGCGGGCATCATCATGACGCGTGCTGCGCCGTGCTGACCCATCACCGTGTGGTTGATGGTGCCGTTCTTCAAAGACACTTTGGTCATGTTGCGGCGGGCTTCTTCCATCGCCTTTTGCACGGCCACAGGCACTTCTTTCGATTTGCCTTTGCCCATGCCGACGCGGCCATCGCCATCACCCACCACGGTCAGTGCTGCGAAACCCAGGATACGGCCACCCTTGACCACCTTGGTCACGCGGTTGACC
>CAZPTM010000227.1:0-2784 GCA_964589665.1 uncultured Limnohabitans sp.
CCGTGGCGGTGTACTGCGTGGTCTGCGTAGCCTCGGCGATCTTGGCCGGGATCAGGACTTTGGTAGTGACGGTCACGGCGCGGTCCTTTGCGAATCAGTCTTGCATGGCGTTGATGTTGTCCGTGATTGTAAGGACAACGCTTGGAATAGCGGGCACCGGCGCCGCAGCGGCTTGCGCAGTAATTTGCACCGCAGTATCGCTGACGGACCACATGACTTCAATGTAATCGCCCGCGTTTAATTGCTGCAGGTAATTTGACGTCGAAAACAGTTCGCCGTCAGTGCCTTTCAGGCGCACTTGAATGGCGGACTGGGCAACATCTGTGCCGTTCTTACGCAACCACATGAATGCCAAGTGATTGCCGCCGCTGGTGTTGTCCAGTTGCGCGCCAAACTGGATGTCGAACACGCCCGACTTGTCCACGTAAATACGCGAAGTGGGCGAGCCCACATAGGCGGCGTTGGCAATGTCCGTGGTGTTGAACTTCATGCCATACGCCGTGTTGATCGCCGCTGCCGTCTGCGTGGTGGTGTCGTAGAACGACCCGTAGGCTCGGCTGCGCAGGTTGGGCGTGTACACCGGGGCTTGGGCCAGCGCGTCAACTTGCTTGGCCAGTTCCGCCAGCGCGCTGAGGTTGCCCGTATCCGCCAGCACGCCAAGCGCCTGGCGAATTTCGGCCACCTCGGCGCAGCAATCCTGCGTTGGCGGCAACGTCTCGGTGTACTGCGCCGCACCGCGCAACGCAGCGTCATACGAGGCCAGCAGCGAATCCACATCGGTGCCGGTGACCGAATCGTTGGTAACGACTTCCGATGCGCGGTACAGCGACAGGAAGAACTGATACCACGCGCGGTCGATCAGCCCCGTGCGCTGATCAATCAGCGGCACCCGGGGCGGGGTCAGCGGGGTCGGGGTTGCGCTGGGGCTAGGCATTGGTGCCGCTGATCAGCAGTTCAGCGCCCATGATCGAAATCTTCACCGGGTCAGTGCCCGACAGTTCGTACACGCGATCGCGCAGCTTGAGCGTCATGCCCAGCCGGCGGAACCACGCGCGGCGGTAGTATTCACCGATCTTGCCAATCGGCGTCCACCGCTCGTTCGACCACGTATGCCCGCCGTCATCAGAGAACCGCAGCATGATCTGCGGGTCGCTGCCTTGGCCCGTGACCAAGCCCACGCCGGTTTCCATGTCGATCTGCATGGCGTGGTGCGCTTGCCGCTTCAGGTTGTTCTGCCCCGTGGGCAGCGCCCGCCAGGTGCGCAGCCACCGCTGGATGTTGCCGTCGTCAGCGTACACGTCAAGGTCGAAGGCGTAAATCTTGCCGTTCTCGTAGTCGCCGACCGTGACCTCGTTGTTGAAGAACATCTGGCAGTTGCTGCGGTGCCGCGTGAATTCTCCGTTGTCCCAGCCGGCGCGCTCGTGCCACGCATTGGTGGCGACGTCGTACACCCAGGTGGTGTTGGCGTTGGGGAAGATCAGCACGTAGAACGAATGGCCGTCTTGCTGGTACGTGTAGCCAATGGCCCCGGACAGGTCGCCGTACTGCTGAATCTGCCACTCCACGGCGTGCGTGCTGATGCGCTGGCCGGTGTAGCCGTTGGCCCGGTAGACGATGCCCTGGCCTCGAGCGTCTGCCCCCAGCCAGAACAGGCCGTTGTCCATCTTGGCGATGGAGTACGGAGCCGCGCAGCCCAGTTCGTTGAACGCGCCTTGGATGCGCTGCAGCGGAAAGTCCGACGCGCCCGTGTCGTACCAGACCTCCACGCTGTTGGTGCCGAAGACCCAGACCTCGCGGTGGTCGGCAATGATGCCCACCACGCCGTCAGGCGAGCCTTCTGCGCTGGCAAAGTCCAGCGGATCAACTTGCGTGCCTTCCAGCAGGCTGGTGACCCAGATTTTCTGGCTGTTGGGCTCGTTGAACACGAAGTACCCGTCCAGATAGCTCACCGTCACGGCACCCGGAAAGTCCGGGTCTGAGATGGGCGCGAACACGCCCGTGCCGTTGTTGTAGATGTACCCGTTGGGGTTGGCCGCGATGAACAACTGCGTGCCGTTGTCGGCCATGCTCACCGGCCCCGTGCCGGCAACAGTGCCCAGCAGGGTGGCGGCATACGAGGTGCTGATCTTGTACAGCTCATTGCCAGAGACGACAAACGCCTCGGTGGCGGCGTTGGAAAACGCATGCAGCCCCCGGATCGGCCCGCTGCCCACGGTGGCCAGCAGGCGCAGGCCAGGGGCGCGGTTCAGGAACGCGGGCTCTTTGCCGGCCTCGGGCACGATTTCCGGGAACAGGTTGACCATGCGCGCGTCGGCCGCATTGACCGACCGCGCGACATAGGTCGAGCCCAGAATCGGCGTTTTCATCAGTAGTTGCCGGCGTAGACGTTGAAGCGTTGCCGCGTCGCAATCAGCGAGTACGGCAGCGACATGATGTCATCCGGGTTGTTGATGCGCTTGAGGTTGCGCTTGCTGGTCATGGCAATCCGCACCACCTGCTGCGACGGCTCCACGCCAAACTCAGGCGCGATCTCCATCGCCAGGTTGTACGCAAACGCCCGCAGGTAGCCTGGCGGAAACCACAGCGACGTGTTCAGCGTCGCGGGGTTGGTGAGTTCGTCCACGGAAACGAAATGCCATTCCAGCAGCCGCGTGGGCACTGGGTAGATGTACATCTCGATGTCCGGGTACGTCATGTTGACCCAGATCACCTGCGGGTACGTGGACGTGACGGTCTTGACCGCGATGCCGTCGTACTGCTGCTGGTTGATGATCTTGATGCCGA
>CAZPTM010000228.1:0-2746 GCA_964589665.1 uncultured Limnohabitans sp.
TCAAAAACGGCCGCCGTGGCACCATGAGCGGCAAGCTCACCGTCAAAGGTGTGCAAGGGCATATTGCCTACCCGCACCTGGCCGACAACCCGATCCACCGCCTGGCGCCTGCGCTGGCCGAGTTGGTGGCTGTGCGTTGGGACGAAGGCAACGACTTCTTCCCGCCCACCAGCTGGCAAGTGAGCAACATCCATGCGGGCACCGGCGCGAGCAACGTGATCCCGGGCGACTGCGTGGTGGATTTCAACTTCCGCTTCTGCACCGAGTCCACGCCCGAAAGCCTGCAACATCGCCTGATGGCCGTGCTGGACAAGCACGAATTGCAATACGACCTGAAGTGGACCATTGGTGGCCTGCCATTTTTGACCACCCCCGGCACCCTGGTTGATGCCGTTCAAAAAGCCATTGCAGACGAAACCGGCCTGAACACCGAGCTGTCCACCACAGGTGGCACTAGCGACGGTCGCTTCATTGCCCAGATTTGTCCGCAGGTGATCGAATTCGGCCCACCCAACGCCACCATCCACAAGGTGGACGAGCATGTGACGCTGAGCGATATCGGACCGCTCAAAGCCATTTACCGGCGCACGCTGGAAAACCTCAACTCAGGTCTGTCCGCATGACCCTGACGCAATTGGTGGCGCATGGCGCTGCACAACTCACCACTGCAGGTGTGTCCTTCGGCCACGGCACCCTGAACGCGCATGACGAAGCCGCCTGGCTGGTGCTCTGGCGCCTGGGCCTGCCGCTGGACAGCGAGATCGACGAACGCGCGGTCACGGTCGAGCAGCAGACGCAAGTGCAAGTCTTGATCGACGAGCGCATCGCCACCCGCAAACCTGCCGCCTACCTGACACGTGAAGCCTGGCTGCAGGGCGTATCCTTTTACGTGGACGAGCGCGCCATCGTGCCGCGCAGCCTCATTGCCGAGGTGCTGGCCGATGGCACGATCGACGCCTGGCTGTCCGACCAAACCACGCGCGTGCTGGACCTGTGCACGGGCAACGGCAGCCTAGCCGTGCTGGCCGCTCTGGCTTGGCCCGAAGTGCAGGTCACAGGCGGCGATTTGTCCGCCGATGCGCTGGCTGTGGCCCGCATCAACGTCGACAAACACGGTCTGCAGCAGCGCATCACGCTGGTGCAAGGCGATGGCCTGTCGGGACTGAAGCCACCTGCGCACGCTCCTTTTGACTTGATTTTGTGCAACCCGCCTTATGTGTGCCAGGCCAGCATGGACGCGCTCCCTGCAGAGTACCGCGCCGAGCCCGAACTGGCGCTGGCCGGTGGCGAAGACGGCATGGACTTTGTGCGCCAGCTGTTCAAGGACGCACCTGCTTGCATGAGCGAAAACGCCGTGCTGGTGCTGGAAATTGGCAACGAGGCCGAGCACTTCATGACAGCGTTTCCCGAGTTGGAAGTGGCTTGGCTGGACACCAGCGCGGGCGACGAACAGGTGCTGCTCCTCACCCGCGAGGCTCTTTTATCCATGCATGCCTGATCAGGCATTCACCTCAAGGTGTCGCTGCGAGCGAAGCAAAACCGTCTTTGACCAGACGCTTCGCACACACCCAGGTGTCCCACTGTTTATCTTTTCATGATCACCCTTAAAAACGTCACTCTGCGCCGCGGCACCAAGGTCTTGCTGGACCAGGCTTCGGTCACCCTCAACCCCGGCGAAAAGGTCGGCCTGATCGGGCGCAACGGCGCGGGCAAGTCCACCCTGTTTGCCCTGCTCAATGGCACGCTGCACGAAGACGGCGGCGACTTCGACATGCCCAAAGCCTGGCGCATGGCTCAGGTCGCGCAAAACATGCCCGAGACCGACCAAGCTGCCTGCGAATTCGTCCTCGAAGGCGACACGCGTCTGGCCGAATTGCGCCAGCGCCTTGCCGCTGCCGAAGCCAGCGGCGACGGCATGGAAATGGCCCATGTCTACACCGATCTCGCCGACGCGGGCGACCACGACGCCCTGCCCCGCGCCGAAGCGCTGATTTTGGGACTGGGCTTTCGTGTCGACGAGCTGAGCAAACCGGTCAACAGCTTCTCTGGTGGCTGGCGCATGCGATTGCAACTGGCCCGGGCGCTGATGTGCCCGTCCGACATTTTGTTGCTCGACGAACCCACCAACCACCTGGACCTGGACGCCCTGGTCTGGCTGGAAGCCTGGCTGCAGCGCTACAGCGGCACCATGATCGTCATCAGCCACGACCGCGAGTTTCTGGACGCGGTGACCAACGTGACCCTGCACATCGAACACGCCAAGCTTACGCGCTACGGCGGCAACTACAGCGCTTTTGAAACCCTGCGCGCCCAGCAAATGGAGCTGCAACAAGCGGCCTTTGCCAAACAGCAGGAGAAAATCGCCCACTTGCAAAAATTCATCACCCGCTTCAAGGCCAAGGCCAGCAAGGCCAAACAGGCGCAAAGCAGGGTCAAGGCTCTGGAGCGTATGGAAAAGGTCGCCCCGCTGCTGGCCGAAGCTGAGTTCACCTTCGAGTTCAAGGAACCGAACAACCTGCCCAACCCGATGCTGGCCATCAGCGAAGCGAGTTTTGGCTACATGGTGGATGGCGCGCCCAAGGCTATCGTCCAGGGCGTGAGCAAATCCGTGCTGGCCGGCCAGCGCATTGGCATTCTGGGTGCCAACGGCCAGGGTAAATCGACCTTGGTCAAAACCATTGCGCGCACCATGCCGCAGCTGGCGGGAACGGTCACCGAGGGCAAGGGCCTGAATATTGGCTACTTT
>CAZPTM010000229.1:0-2707 GCA_964589665.1 uncultured Limnohabitans sp.
GGCAGGTGGTTCTGCTCGGCGATCTCCTGCGCGCGCAGGTGCTTCTTGACGGTCATCGGGTAGTAGGTGCCGCCTTTGACCGTGGCGTCGTTGCAAACGATCATGCAGTCCACCCCGTTGACGCGGCCGATACCCGCGATCACGCCCGCACAAGGTGCGGCGTTGTCGTACATGTTCAGGGCCGCCAGCGGAGCGACTTCGAGGAAGGGCGTGCCGGGGTCAAGCAAATTCATGACACGCTCACGCGGCAGCAGTTTGCCGCGGGCGGTGTGCTTGGCGCGGGCGGCTTCACCGCCGCCTTGCGCGGTGCGTTCCAGGTGAACGCGCAGGTCGTCCACCACACGCTGCATGGCCGCAGCGTTGGCGGCAAATTCAGTCGTGCGAGGGTTGAGTTGTGAGTGCAAAACGGTCATGAGCATTCCGGATCAAGCATTTGATGACGCCAGCATAAGCCTCTACGCCAATGGCCGAAAGCCAAACAGGTCACAAATCCTGCCAAAATATTGACCAAATGAACTTACCCTCGTCGTCGTCAAAAGCCGCCACCCCCATCGCCTTCATACGGGCGATGGTCATGGCCTATACACAAAGAGGGATAGACCCATCCAACGCCTTGTCAAAGGCACAAATTACGCCAGAACTTCTCAAGCAAGACCGAGCACGCGTGACGGCCTTGCAAATGGAGTGGATGTCCGAGACCGCCATGCGCGAGCTTGACGACGAAGCTTTGGGATGGTTTCGCCGTCGACTACCCTGGGGAAGTTACGGCATGCTGGTGCGCGCATCATTGACTGCACCCACACTGGGCGTGGCTTTGGCGCGCTGGTGCAGGCACCACAATTTGCTGACCGAAGACATTCACCTGCAGCTCCAAAAGTCCGGCGCTCATGCCCACATCGAGCTCAAAGAGCTGCATAACTTGCAGCATATGCGCGAGTTTTGCACGGTGTCCATCCTGCGCAACGCCTTGGGCGTCGCCTGCTGGCTGACCGACTCGCGCATCCCAGTGACAGAAACATCGCTTCACTTTCCGGCGCCTGCTCACGCAGACAGCTACCGCGTGTTGTTTGATGGCCCCAGTCTGTTTGATCAGGAAATCAGTCGCCTGAGTTTTGATGCAGGCTATCTCGATTTGCCCGTGCGACGCGATGAAGCTGCTTTGCAACGCATGTTGCAGCGCGCACTGCTCTTGACCGTTCGCCCCTACAGACGCGACCGATTACTGGTCGAAAAAGTGCGCCAGGTCCTGGCTCAGCACCCTCAGTCCAGCCGCAATGCAGAAGACCTGGCCACACATCTGAACCTTTCAGCACGAACGTTGCACCGACAACTCAAGGAAGAAGGCGCAAGCCTTCAACAGCTCAAGGACGCCGTCAGGCGCGACATGGCAAGCGACTTGCTCCTGCGCACCACGCGCCCGATCAAGCAAATTGCGGCAGAGGTCGGATTCGTGAACGAAAAAAGCTTTATGCGCACCTTCAAAACATGGACCGGCCAAACGCCGGATGAGTTCAGGACAAACGCAAGGTAGCCATGCTGGTGAACACGCGCTTTGCACCTGCGTGCATCAACGGTTGATGTGCAGCTGGTGGCTGCGCGTAAGCCCAGACCTCTGCACCCGCAGCAACACCTGCCGCAATACCCACGGGCGTGTCTTCGATGACCAGGCAGCGCGCTGGATCCACCTGCAGGTACGCGGCAGCAGCAAGGTAAACATCCGGGTGGGGCTTGCTGCGAGGCATCTCGTGTCCGCTGAAAATGCGGCCTGCAAAAAAGTCGTGCAGGCCCACTTTGCGCAACATCATTTCGACTTTGTAGCGGTCCGCGCCTGAGGCCACAGCAATGCGTCCATTGCACTTTTCGCTCAAATGCTGAACGGCATCGTGTACGTCATCAATGGCCGAAATGCGCTGCTCCAGCTGCACATTACGGCGCTCAAAAAACTGCTGCAACCACTCGTCCGTCAAGGGCACGCCTGTGTTCGCCTCGATCAACACTCGCTGGCTTTTGACGGTATGCCCCACAAAGCGCTGCATGCACTCTTGCAGACTCATGCGCCAACCCTGCTCCTCGAACATGTCGCGCAGCACGCCACAGGTGATGGCCTCGCTGTCAACCAGCACGCCATCGCAATCGAACAAAACAGCCTGGAAATTCATGTGCGGATGATACGTGGATCAGCGCACATCCCCGTCCACATAGAACCAACGCCCGTCTTCGCGCACAAAGCGGCTGAGTTCATGTTGTCGTACCGCACGGCCTGCCAGCCGAAAACGCGCTACAAATTCAACCTCTGACCTGTCCACCCCCGTTGAGCGGTGGCTTTTGATATCAAGCCCCAGCCATTTGGCCTGCGGCTCCAGTTCCAATGTGGCAGGTCGGGTGCTGCTGTGCCAGGTTGCCAGAAGATAGGGCACATCGCCCAACACAAAGGCGCTGTAGCGCGAGCGCATCAAGCGCTCCGCATCAGGTGCGGGCTCGCCTGCGTGCAGGGGACCACAGCAAACCGCATAAGCCAAGGGCCGTTTTTGAGCCCCTAGACGTCCGCAGGGGCACACATCCACCTTCATGCGTATGGCTTGGCCGCAAGCGCTCAGTGCGCCTTGCGCGCTGCGCTTTCTGCCTTGTGCTGCTCGAGCGAGACGATGGGAGATCCGGACTTTTTCCAGGCGGCGAAACCGCCATCGATATGGGCCACATTGGTCAT
>CAZPTM010000230.1:0-2691 GCA_964589665.1 uncultured Limnohabitans sp.
CTGCTCTCCCACCTGCGTGACGGCATTGCCCCGATTGCTGAACTGCTGGCCGAGCGCGACTACGCCAAGGCCTTGCGGGATGTGATGGCGCTGACAGACCGCGTCAACGAATACGTGGACGCCAACAAGCCTTGGGAGCTGGCCAAGAAAGAAGGAATGGAAGGCCGCCTGCACGATGTGTGCACCACCTGCATCGAAGCCTTCCGGGTGCTGACCGTGATGCTCAAACCGGTGCTGCCGGGCCTGGCCGCGCAAGTCGAGGCCTTCCTGAACATCGGCCCCATGACCTTTGCCAACGCCAGCGCGCCGCTGGGCTCTGGACACGCCATCGGCGAGTACAAACACCTGATGCAACGTGTGGACCCGAAGATGCTGGATGCGCTGTTTGAAGCTCCGGCGGCCCCCGAGCCGGAGAAAGTCCTGCCCGGCGGCGAAGAGATTGCCCCGACCATCTCGATCGACGACTTCGCCAAGGTCGACCTGCGCATCGCCCAGATCGTCAAGTGTGAGGCCGTGGAAGGCTCGACCAAGCTGCTGCGCCTGACACTGGACGTGGGCGAGGGAAAAACCCGCAATGTCTTCTCAGGCATCGCCAGCATGTACAAACCCGAGGACCTGGTGGGCAAGCTGACCGTGATGGTGGCCAACCTGGCCCCGCGCAAGATGAAGTTTGGCGTGTCCGAGGGCATGGTGCTCGCTGCCAGCCACGCAGACGAAAAGGCCGAACCGGGCATCTACGTACTGCACCCTTGGCCGGGCGCCAAGCCAGGCATGCGCATTCACTGAGCGCTTTTGGCCATGCATGCCTCTGCCCCTCACTGGGCAGGCGCATAATGCCCCTCTTAATGTGATGGGCAAACATCCCCCATCCTGGAGACAAGCCATGCAGTGGAGCCAGGCCACACAACTGTTTCGTCCGCGTTTGCTCGACAGTGTGAAGGGCTACAACCGACAACGTCTGGGGCAAGACGTGGGGGCGGGGCTAACTGTTGGCGTGGTCGCACTGCCCCTGGCCATGGCCTTTGCCATTGCCTCCGGCCTCAAACCCGAGGCTGGCATCTTTACCGCTGTCATCGCGGGCTTTCTCATTTCCTTGCTCGGCGGCAGCAAGGTCCAGATTGGCGGGCCCGCTGGGGCTTTCATCGTCATCGTGTACGACATCGTGGCCCGCTACGGTGTGGCCAACCTGATCATTGCCACCGCCATGTCCGGCGTGTTGCTGTTCCTGATGGGTCTGTTCCGGCTGGGTACGCTGATCCGCTTCATTCCGGTGGCCGTGGTCATTGGCTTTACCAACGGCATTGCGGTGCTGATCATGCTCTCGCAAGTCAAGGACTTTCTGGGTCTGGACATTTCGCACATGCCTGCTGACTTTTTCGGCATCCTGAACGCGCTGTGGCAGCACCTGCACAGTTTCAACTTTGCCGCGGTATTGGTAGCTTTGGGATCGCTGTCATTGGTGGTAGGTTGGGTCCGTGTGGGGCGCCGCCTGGACGGCACTCCCTACGCCTGGCTGGCCAGCGTACCAGGCTCCATCATTGCGTTGGTCTTTGCCACCCTGGCCACCTGGAGCCTGTCGCTTCCCGTCGAGACCATTGGCTCGCGCTTTGGCAGCATTCCCTCTGGCCTGCCCGCACTGCAGTGGCCCGAATTTTCGTGGGAAACCGCACGTTTCCTGATCATGCCAACCTTCACGCTGGCTTTGCTGGGGGCCATAGAGTCGCTACTGTGCGCCCGCGTGGCCGACGGCTTGATTGACGATCGCCACAACTCCAACCAGGAACTCATGGCCCAGGGTGTGGCTAACTTCGTGACACCGTTTTTTGGTGGGATGCCCGCCACAGGCACCATTGCCCGCACCATCACCAACATCAAGAGCGGCGCCACATCACCCATCTCCGGTATGGTGCACGCGGCCACACTGCTGGCCATTTTGGTCGTGGCTGCGCCGCTGGCGGCCAATGTGCCTTTGGCTGCTTTGTCGGCCATCTTGCTGTTTGTGGCCTGGAACATGGGCGAGTGGCGCGAATTTATCCACCTGCGCCAGTTCCGCATGCCCTACCGGATCACATTGCTGGCGGTATTTTTCCTCACGGTGGTCTTTGACTTGACAGTCGCCGTGGAGGCTGGTCTGGTGGCCGCCTGTCTGACCTTCATTTACCGTATCTCCAGCCTGAGCCGCAGCGAAGAAGTCCCTCTCAAGGACTACCCCGAGCTGGCCAGCCAGCCAGAGCAAGTGCAGGCATGGCGTCTGTACGGTGCATTGTTCTTTGGTGCTGTCAAGCTGGTGGAAGCCATTGAAGACAGCTTGCACACCCGTGTGCTGGTGCTGGACCTGAAAAACGTGATTTACGTGGACTCGTCTGGTGCCGACGCCTTGGTCAACCTGATACACACCTGCCAAAAGAAGGATGTGGAGCTGATTGTGTGCGGCCTGATGCACCAGCCCATGGACATTGCCCAGCGCAGTGGCTTGCTGCAATTAGTGCAGCAGCAGCTCGAACCCGACCTGGCCGCCGGCATGGCCCGAGCCATTGCCTTTGGTCGTCAGCTTCAGCCCGGTGTGGCCCAGTAAAATGACAGTCAGTCCATCCTGCTTTAAACCATAGACCTCATGAGCATCTTCCGCCGCCCCGACTACCAGTCCGACACCACCCAATTCATCAACCAGCTCAAGACCAGCCGTCCTGA
>CAZPTM010000231.1:0-2688 GCA_964589665.1 uncultured Limnohabitans sp.
GTTCGTCACCCCGAAAGGTCATGGCAGGCTGCGTACCGCATTCGTACGCCAGCTGCGCAAAGCGCGCCGCGATCAGGCTGTTTTCAGCATCCCACATCATTCGTCTTTTTCACCGGGCTCATACAGTGCTTCGCGCCCGATGCGATCCATGCACAACTCTGCCGTCCAAGGCAACATGAGGGAGCCGCACCTCGCGTCTCGGTACAGACGCTCGAGCGGTAGGCTCTTGAGCATGGACTGGCCGCCGCAGGTGCGAATGGCCAGGCGCGCCAGGTCCTGTGCGTTCTCCATGATGGTGTACTGCGCCGCATAGGCGCGCAGGCGGGCAGACTTGCTCGGGTCCACCTTGGCGTCTTCAATCGCGCGCAAAAAGAGATTGCGGGTTTGTTCGAGCTTGATGAACATCTCGGCCACCGCGATCTGTTTCGTGGCGAACTGGCGGCGCTTGACGGGACCAGTGCCCGGAATTTCGCCACGCAGATAGGCCACGGTGAAGTCGTACGCGGCCTGCGCGATGCCCATGTAGGTCGGCGCCAACGTCATGAACATGTGTGGCCAGCGGCTGGCAGCCTGGAAGTACAGGCCCTGCGGCATGAGCGCCGCATCATCGGGCACGAACACGTCCTTGAACACCAGATTGCGCGAGACGGTCGCGCGCATTCCCAGCGGGTCCCAGTCACCTTCGACCGTCAGGCCCGGGGCGGTGCGCGGGACGGCCAGGTACAGGGTGTCACGGCGCGAAAGGTCGGCGTCGGGTTTTTTCTCGGTGCACAGCACGCCAAAGAAGTCAGCGGCATCCGACAGCGAGGCAAAGATTTTTTTGCCGTTGACCTTCCAGCCGCCTTCGACCTTGACGGCGGTGGTGCCAAAGGGCTGGGCGCCCGCAGCAGCGGCGCCGCCTTCGGAGAAAGGTTGGGCGTAAATGGCACCGTCTTTCACCACGCGGGCAAAGTGCACCGCCTGATGCTGACGATGCGCGGCGCGCTGCTCTGGCGTCATGTCCAGGTCTTCAGACAGCAGGCCGCTCCAGAGCATGGTGCACACATGCATATTGAAGGTCAGCGCCGTCGCGCCGCAGTAGCGGCCAATCTCGGCCGACACCATGGCATAAGTGGCGTAATCGGCGCCATGGCCGCCGTGGGCTTCGGGCACGCACAAGGCCAACAGACCGGCCTCGCGCATGTCATCGTAGTTGGCAAACGGAAACTGCGCGTCGCGGTCCAGCTGCGCAGCACGGCCAGCGAACTTGTCGCGACCCAGTTGTCGGGCCAATGCCATCAGCTTTTGCTGCTTCTCGGTCAGAGGGTAGTCGTCGCCACAAATCGGCATGGACTTGTCTTGTACATCGATCATGAAAATCTCCGCAAAAATGCCAGGAGTGCAGCGGTAAAGCTGTCAGGTTGTTCAAAAGTCAGCAGATGTCCGACGCCGCTCAGACACAGGTATTGGGCATTCGGAATTTTTTCGGCCATGCGCTGCACAACTGTAGGCGCAGCTGTGCGGTCGTGCTCACCTGCAATGCACAAGGTGGGCACAGTGATGGTCGGCAACGCCGCACGCTGCTCGAACTGCACCAGGGCGCTCAGGGCAGCCTTGTACGCCGCAGGTGTGACCGAACTCATGCAGGCCTTGGCATGCATCAGCCCCGGGCCATCAAAACCGGGAGCCACCATGGTGGGCACCAAGCCCTCGGCCACATCAGCCATGCTTTGGCCCGCCTCAATCGGTGCCAGGCGCTGTGAAATAAAGGCTTGCTGAAAATCACCACTGCCGTGTCCGAACGCCGGACTGCTGGCAGCAAGCACCAGCGCGGCCACCCGCTCCGGGTGACGCGCCCACATCTGCAGCGCGACCATGCCGCCTAAACTGTGCCCCACCAATACGGCCTTCTCGAGGCGATGTGCATCCATCAGCGCGGCCAGCGCATCGGCCAGGCCGTCAAAAGTGTAAGGCTCGATTCTCGAGCTGTCACCATAACCGGGCATGTCCCAGGCCAAGCTGGAATAGCCAGCATCGGCACAGGCTTGCTGGATGGGTGCCCAGGCGCTTGCCCTGCCACCGATACCGTGCAGGAAAACAAGAGATGCCCGTGCTTCGCTCGTCGTGATGGCAGGTGAAACCTCGATGGCGCACGGCACTTCATCGTGAACGTAGCTTTGTGCGTCATCGCGAGCGAAGCGTGGCGATCCATCCGCGCTCATGCCAGCGCCTCTGGCACCAAAGCACCCTCATTGACGATCACGGCTCCGTCCAGCTGCACAGTGCAGCCGCGCATAGGCAAATCAAAGTGCCCCAAGGTGTGGCGGCCAGCCACCTCGTTGGCACCGGTCGAATACAGGAAGTTGCCTGCAAAGGCTCGCAATTCGGTGCCGTTGCAATCGCGCTTGTCGTAGAACGTCATCGCGTCCCAGCGCGCAGCTGGGTTCAGACCAAAGCCCACATGGGACACCGCATAGCAGGCGCGGTGCCCCTCGGCGTCTTCCCATGCTTTGTAATACCCGCGCATCATGTCTGCGTCGACACCATGGCCCTCGATGGCAATCACACTGTCGTCTTCAATTTGCAGGGTGATGGTATCTCGCAAATAGCGCTTGAAGGTCAGGTTCACATCACCCGGAGCCATCACCAGCGTCCCATTCACACTGCCCGCCGCCGGGAAGGCCAGCGCCAGACCCGCTGGCCAGTGCG
>CAZPTM010000232.1:0-2661 GCA_964589665.1 uncultured Limnohabitans sp.
GAAAACAGCTGCCCAATACCGCCCGCAATACCCATGGCGGCCACAGTCTTGGGCAGCTCGCCGCTGTGCAGACCACCCAAACGCGCCAAGGCGTTGATCATGGGCTGCTTGCGGCCCATGAGCTGAGCGGCACCCGCATCCGCACGGAATTCGCGCTGACGGCTGAACCAGGCCACGATGATGGCGGCCACAAAGCCCAACAAAATATCCAGCACAATGGTGGTGATGAAGTAGCCCATGCCCGGACCACTGCTTTCTTCATCGTTTTTGCGCAAAAAGCTGTCGACCGCATAGCCGATCACCCGCGACAGGAACACCACAAAAGTGTTCATCACGCCCTGGATCAACGTCATGGTGACCATGTCGCCGTTGGCGATGTGGGCCACCTCGTGGCCAATCACCGCCTCGACCTCTTCACGGGTCATGTTGCGCAGCAAGCCTGTGGACACGGCCACCAAAGCGGAGTCGCGGAAAGCGCCTGTGGCAAAAGCGTTGGGGTCGCCTTCAAAAATACCCACCTCCGGCATGCCAATACCCGCCTTGTCGGCAAATTTGCGCACCGTGTCCACGATCCAGGCCTCGTCCTGGTTGCGCGGCTGCTCAATGATCTGCACACCAGCTGACCACTTGGCCATGGGCTTGCTGATCAGCAGCGAAATGATGGCGCCACCAAAGCCCATGACCAGGGCAAAGCCCAGCAAGGCGCCCAGGTTCAGGCCATTGGCCGTGAGGTAGCGGTTCACGCCCAGCAAGCTGGCCACCACGCCGAGCACCAGCACCACGGCCAGGTTGGTCATCACAAACAACAAAATTCTTTTCATGTTTTACCCTTGTTAAACATCGCGCTTACGGCGCGGTATGTGAAATATGCGGCACAGCGTCAGTAAATTCAACGTACCCTCAAGATTTCCCGAAAGTTTCGGGGTTAATTTCCGCGCAGAGCAGGAGCAGCAAAAGGTTTGCGCCGAGGGCGAAACACCTCGTCATCCGCGTAAAACAGGGCATCCTCATTCGCCTCCCACCAGCCGGGCACACCCAGCAAGGGCAAGGGACTGAAGGGTTTGGTGGCCAGTTTTTCACGGCTGAGGTCTTGCGCCAGCCAAGCGTCAAGTTCATTGGCGTTCACAGTCAATGGCACGCGCCACAGGTGCGCGGTTATGGACTTGTAGGGTCGAATCAGCTTTTCGAGCGCTGCATGGCCAAACACCCACAGGCGCACCTGCTGCCAGCGCTCACGCTGAACCACCAAGGCATCGTGCCAGCGATGCGCGGTAAGGGCCTGCCAAACGCTCTCGGGAGCCTGAATGAGTACGGCGTTTTCATCAAACACCGTGATGGCGTCTCGAACCGGACCACGTTGGCTTTGCACTCCGTCTCGCGCGATTTCGTTGGCTTGCAGTCGGTTGAGGTGCAGCTTGGCCTGTGGAAAATGCATCCAGCACAGGGCATTGAAAAAGTCGTGCAAGCCTTCGCGCGTGGGCACTTGGCGAGTTTCGCGAATAAAAGCCTCGTAAGCCATGCCGACCGGCAACGCGTTTTGCGGCACAAACGTTACCGGAGCACCGTTTGCAGCGCTCAAAACTTCAGCTTGTGACTGGCCTGCTGCGATACGTTGAGCCAGCGGCTCGCCCAGGGCTCGCCAGTCGGCAAGCCAGGGCGCAGCCCAGTCGATATCGCTCACACCCAGCAGCGCTGGGTCCGCGCCTAGGCAACGATCGCCCGCTGCGCGCCGTAATGCGTCTGTGAGCACTGCCTTCAGGCTTGCGCCAAGCGCCAAGGCAGCGCCTCGCCTGCGCGCAGAGGCTTGAGCTGAGCCTCGCCAAAGGCAAACGACTCGGCAGGCGTCCAGCTTTCGCGACGAAGAGTGATCGATCCAGTGTTGCGCGGCAAGCCGTAAAAGTCGGCACCGTTGAAGCTGGCAAAGGCTTCGAGCTTGTCCAGTGCGCCAGCGTTGTCAAACGCTTCGGCGTACATCTCGATGGCGGCGTGCGCGGTGTAGCAACCGGCGCAACCGGTGGCGTGCTCCTTGAGGTGTGCAGGATGAGGCGCGCTGTCGGTACCCAAGAAGAATTTGGCATTGCCGCTGATGGCCGCCTGCACCAAAGCCTGGCGGTGGGTTTCGCGCTTGAGCACGGGCAAGCAGTAGTAGTGCGGGCGAATGCCTCCCGTAAAAATGGCGTTGCGGTTGTAGAGCAAATGGTGCGCGGTAATCGTGGCGCCCAGCTTGTCGTCTGCTTCGGCCACATACTGAGCAGCTTCCTTCGTGGTGATGTGCTCCATCACGATCTTCAGGCCCGGAAAGTCGCGACGCAGCGGGATCAGCTGCTGCTCGATGAAGACAGCCTCGCGGTCGAATAAATCAATGTCGCTGGACGTGACTTCGCCGTGCACCAAGAGCAACACGCCTTCGCGTTGCATCGCTTCGAGCACGGGGTAAATCTTGCGCAGGTCCGTCACGCCCGCATCGCTGTTGGTGGTGGCTCCCGCTGGGTACAGTTTGCAGGCGACCACACCGGCAGCCTTGGCCCGCTTGATCTCGTCGGGCGCCAGGTTGTCCGTCAGATACAAGGTCATCAAAGGCTCGAACGACACACCTGCGTGCACAGCAGCCTGGATGCGTGCCTTGTAGGCCAACGCCTGATCGGCGGTGGTCACAGGCGG
>CAZPTM010000233.1:0-2657 GCA_964589665.1 uncultured Limnohabitans sp.
TGTGCATGGCGAGCAGCCTCGGGGTCGGTTTTGCCCATGACGATGTAGACCGCGCAGCGTGGATCGCCTGCGCCGGATGACCACCATTTGCGGCCATTGATGACATAGTGATCACCATCGCGCACGATAGAGCACTGGATGTTGGTGGCGTCCGAGGAGGCCACTTCGGGTTCTGTCATGAGAAAGGCCGAGCGGATGTCACCGCGCAGCAGGGGCTCAAGCCAGCGGTCCTTGAGGGCTTCGCTGGCGTAGCGCTCGAAGGTTTCCATGTTGCCGGTGTCGGGCGCGTTGCAATTGAACACCTCGGGCGCCCAAGGCACGCGGCCCATGATTTCGCACAGGGGCGCGTACTCCAGATTGGACAGGCCTTCTGGCGCACGCTTGCTGTGCGGCAGAAACAGGTTCCACAAACCAGCCTGGCGGGCCAAAGGCTTGAGTTCTTCGATGAGTTCGGTGGGAACCCAGGCATTGCCTTTGGCGCGGTTGGCTGCAATCTCGTCAAAAAAGCGTTGCTCGTTGGGGTAAATGTGCGTTTCCATGAACGCCAGCAGGCGCTTTTGCAAGTCCTGAACGCGGGGGCTGTAGTCGAAGTTCATGGGGTGCTCCTTGTTGTAGGGGGTCAAACGGCGCCATGTTGCTGGGCAAAGGTCCAGGCCAGTTCGGCCATGGGGCGCGCGCCGGCACCCGAGGCTTTGGCCTGATCGCTCGACGCTGTGCCGTCTTCGTGGCGTTTGGCAATGCCTTGCAAGATGGCGGCCATGCGAAACAGGTTGTAGGCCAGGTAAAACGGCCAGTCTCTTGCCAGCTCTGCCGGGCTGGTAAAGCCGGTGCGCTGGCAGTAGCGGGCAATGTAGTCTTGCTCTGACGGGATGCCCAAATCGGCCAGGTCCAGTCCACCAATACCGCGGAAGGTGCCGGGCTTGATGTGCCAGGACATGCAGTGGTAGCTGAAGTCTGCCAAGGGGTGGCCCAGGGTGGACAGCTCCCAGTCCAGTACAGCCAGCACGCGAGGCTCCTGAGGATGAAACATGAGGTTATCCAACCGGTAGTCGCCGTGCACGATGCTGGTCAGGCTGTTGTCCTTGGCGCTGTCAGGCAGAGCGCGAGGTAGCCAGTCCATGAGGCGGTCCATCTCGGCAATCGGCGTGGTGATGGAGGCCTGGTATTGCTTGCTCCAGCGCCCAATTTGCCGCTCGATGTAGTTGCCAGGTTTGCCGTAGCTGGACAAGCCTTGCGCTGTAAAGTCCACCTTGTGCAATTCGGCCATGACGCGGTTCATCTCGTCGTAAATGTCGGCGCGCTGCGTGCGGCTCATGCCAGGTAAGGATTGCTCCCACAGCACTCGGCCCTCGATAAACGCCATGATGTAGAAGGCCCTGCCAATGATCGATTCGTCCTCGCACAGTGCAAGCATCTGCGCCACGGGCACGGGCGTGCCCTGCAGGCCGCGCATGACGGCGAATTCGCGTTCAATCGCATGGGCCGATGGCAGCAACTTGGCGGCGGGGCCGGGCTTGGCCCGCATCACGTAGGTGCGGCCAGGGGTGATGAGCTTGAAGGTGGGATTGGACTGGCCGCCCTTGAACACCTGCACTTGCAAAGGACCGGCGTAGCCAGGCAGGTGTTGTTGGAGCCAGCGCTCCAGTGCTGCGCTGTCAAAAGCCTGGGCGGCATGGGCAGGCTGGGTGCCCGCGAAAGAATTAAATTCACTCATGGGCACGTCCAGAGAAAAAGGGGATCAGTGTTCGCTGTTGACCACCGCCAGCAGTCCAGCTCGATCGAGCACCAGCAAACCGCCGGCCTCGATGCGGATGAGTGTTTCGCGCTCCATCTGCTTGAGTTCCTGGTTGACGCGTTGGCGCGAAGCGCCCAACAGTTGCGCCAGTTCTTCTTGCGCAAGCTGCAGGCTGATGCGAATCGCATCGGGCCGACTCAGGCAGGGCACGCCGTAGCTGCGCACCAGATGGTTGAGCTGCTTGGCCAGCCGTGCCCGCAAGGGCAGGGTGTTGAGATCTTCCACCAAACCGTAGAGCTGGCGGATACGGCGTGACTGCAGGCGCAGCAAAGCTTCGTAAAACTCGGAATGCTGCGACAGGATTTTGCGGAAGTCGGCCTTGGCTACATTCAGCGTGGTGGTGTCGCCATGGGCGTAGCAGTCGTGAGTACGCTGGTCGCCGTCGAAGATGGCCACATCGCCAAACCAGATACCGGGTTCCACATACGTCAGGGTGATTTGCTTGCCCGATACCGAGGTCGAACTCACGCGCACAGCACCACGCGCACAGGCTAGCCACACTTCCGGTGGTTCGCCGCGTGCGGCGATCATGTCGCCGTCGCGGTAGCGTTTGACGTAGGCGCATCGGAGTATGTCGTGTCGAAGTGTAGGTGACAGGGAAGAAAACCAGCGACCGGTGTTGATCGCTTCACGTTCCTCCATTGTCAGAATCGGTTCGTCCATGGTCTGTCCTATGGGTGACTGATGAGGCCTCTGGCTGTCGCCTGTGAGACCTGATGCTTCACTGGTATTGAGGTTTTTGCTTGTTCAAAAAAGCGCTGATGCCGATGCCGGCATTGGCGTGGTGCAGGTTGCGCACAAAGTGGTCGCGCTCGCGTTTGAGCTGTTCGCTTAAGGTGCTGCCATCGGCCTCCAGCAACAA
>CAZPTM010000234.1:0-2633 GCA_964589665.1 uncultured Limnohabitans sp.
GCATTGTTGGTGTTGTAGCGAATGGCGCTGGTCTTGGCGAAGCTTGGGATGAGACCCCACCGTCCAACGACAGCAACAAAGCTACCGTTCATCGAAGCACGCAGAAACACACCTGGGCTGCGAGGGTACACGCCGCCGCCATCCCAAGACACTTCGTCTTGGACTTGCCACTGAAGTTTGATGTCCCTGATGGCGGGGCTCTGATAGCGGTTACACATTTAATGCAACGTGGGCTTGGCGCTATGCCGTTCAAGCAGTGGGCTGGTTTGCTCTTCGATTTTTTCGATGATGGCGTAAGCGGCTGCGGCCAAGCTGGCCACCATGTCGGGGCGCCAGTCTGTGTTTGCTTGCAAGTGTTCGAGACGCGTAATCAACCGCCTTGCGGCCAGGGCTTGCTCCTCGAGGTCAGGTAGCAGCTTGCCCGCTTCCCGTGCGGTCTGAATGAGCTCATCGAGATCGTTGAAGTTGCACGAACTGATGTTGTCGTTTGGCATGGTGATTTTGTATTTGGGGGAACCCACACTGTAGCGTGTGCTGCGCTCATGCCAGAACGAAAATCGGTCAACCAAAATTCGCTGAACCCGTCCAAACCATCGGTGTTCAGGTCGCGAAAATCTTCGCCTGAAAACACACTGTGTGCATGACAAAAGAAGACATGCACAGCAGATGAATACTACTCCTCAGACCCTGCGCCAAGCCTGTGTGGGGGCGCTTCTTGACGTTCGCACAGCGCTGGTGGGTGCAGCCGATGCGACCCAATCCCTGGTCGACGCATTCGAGCAGGCGCAAACCGATGGCGAACGCTCTTATGTGTTGAACATGGCCATCCGTCAGGTGTGCAACGAACTGCTGCCAGCGTTGCATGTGGAGCACTTGGCCAGTCTTCAGGCCAAACTGGTGGCGGTGCGCAAATGAAGGCCGACGCTCAAACCTTGCTGTCACAGCTGTCGCAGTTCACCGGCACTGAACGCTACTACCGAATTGGTCCACGCTATTTGCTGACCGATGGCGCCATGTTCCTGGCTCAAAACGCCGAGTGCTTTTGGATGTTTGATGCCATTGCCAGTCACCTCAGCGAGATTGGCACCAACGACTGGTTTGTTCTGGTACGCATGGAGGTGTGTGATGAACGCGCCATCATGTACTACGAGGATGGCAATGGCCATGAGCATGCCCGGCAAGCCATTCCCTACACGGACTTCCCGCTGCCATCGGTCAGCATCTACGCAGTGTTTGACAGCGAGCACTGGGTGCTGATGTTGCCCAGCGAGTATTGACCGTGAGTCAGATTCCTAGTGATCGAGCCCTTGCCAAAGTTCGCACGTTTGAACGTCTGGCGTCTCGGGGTAGTGGTTCAGCGGCACGACCTTGCGCTCGCTTGGCGGAGATTCGAAATAGCTTTGTGCGCATCGGAGGCCTGTCATCGAGGTGTCGGAATGCACAGCGAACTTGCAGGCGGGGCAGTGTTGTTTCGCGGCTACTGCGGTGGCTGACATCGTGGGTGGGCTTATGGCTGACGGTTGATGTGTCTCGAAGGCCTGAGTCTGCCCAGCATTGTGTTTACGGGGGTGTATTCCCCACCTATTTCCTGGGGCTTTGTTGGCAAAAACACAACGCATATTTGCAACAAACGAGGCCTCTACATCTGACCATCGGGTGGAAGTTTCCTACATCAAGGAGTCGGCCATGCCATTAGCCCTCGAACCCGATGCTACCGAGCGACACCGCAGCGTTCCGATCCGCGACACCATCACGCGCATCCCAGGTTACCCACGCAAGCTGGTGATCTTTCAGATCCCTGCCTCCAGCTATTGGTGGGTGCGTTACTTCACCAACCACCGCATGTTCAAGCGAACGACCAAGACGGAGGTCAAGCTGCATGCGATCGAAGCGGCCAAGCGCTTTTATGACGAAATCAACTTTCGCATCCACAGCGGCATCGTAGACAGGCCCATGACCTACAACCCCGCTGAGGTGTTTACGTTCAACAAGGTGGCGCGCATGTTGGTTGAAAGCGAGGAGGCTAAATTCAAGCGCGGCCAGCTGACCAAGATGAGCTTTGACAACATGCAGCTGCGGCTCAATAAGTTGGTGTTGCCGTACTTCGGCGAGATTGACATCAACAGCATCAACTACCGCATCCTGGAGGGCTTCTTGCAAGAGCTGTCCAAGCAGCCGGTCAAGCTCAGCGTGAGCACCATCAGCGCCTACATGGGCCTGGTGCGCAAGGTCTTGCAACATGGCGCGCGCCAAAGCCTGTTGCAGCACATGCCCGAGTTTCCCAAGGTCGGTACCGAAGACAAACCGCGAGGTTGGTTCACGGTCAAAGAGTACCGGGTCATCAATGCCATGGCCAAGCGACTGGTGGGCAAACGGGTTGAATGGCGTGCGCCCCATGATGGCGGAGAGAGTTACTTTTGCTTGCCCGGTGATGAACGAGACGGGCGCGATCGTTTAATTCGTCGGTTAGAGATGACTGCCGACCTGCCTGATGTGATCGTCTTCATGGTCAACAGCTATGTGAGGCCCACGGACATCAAGAACATGCAGCACCGACACGTGGACGTGGTCAAACGCGAGTTCAACTACTTACGCTTGAATCTGCCGCCCAGCAAGGGCCACAGCTACCCCAT
>CAZPTM010000235.1:0-2594 GCA_964589665.1 uncultured Limnohabitans sp.
GGCCTGCTGGCCTGGGCGGGCGTGAAGCTCGTTTTGATTTGACTTGCCATGTACCAATACACCGAATTCGACCAAGCCTTTGTCCGCGCCCGCGCTGCGGAGTTTCGCGACCAGCTGGGCCGCTGGCAGGCCGGGCAGCTGAGCGAAGACCAGTTCAGGCCCCTGCGTTTGCAAAACGGCTGGTATGTGCAGCGCTATGCGCCCATGCTGCGGGTGGCGGTGCCCTATGGCGTGATTTCTGCGCCGCAACTCAAGGTGTTGGCGCGCATTGCACGAGACTACGACACCCCCGAAGCCGCCGTGCTGGCCAAGGCCCAGGCCACGCAAGACAAGCTGCCTGGCCCGGCCCCCCTGTTGCGCACCAATTACGGCCACTTCACCACGCGCCAGAACGTGCAGTTCAACTGGATCCCATTGACTCAGTCCGCCGATGTGATGGACCTGCTGGCCAGCGTGAACATGCACGGCATCCAGACCAGCGGCAACTGCATCCGCAACACCACCACGGACGAACTCGCAGGCATTGCCCCGGACGAGGTGGTGGACCCACGGCCCTACGCCGAACTGATCCGCCAGTGGAGCACGCTGCACCCCGAGTTTGCGCACCTGCCGCGCAAATTCAAGATCGCCATCCACGGCGCTGAAGAAGACCGCGCGGCGATTGGCTGGCATGACGTAGGCCTGCGATTGATGAAGAACGCCGAGGGCGTTGTCGGCTTCAAGGTACTGGTGGGCGGTGGCATGGGCCGCACCCCCATGAATGGCGTGGTGTTTCGCGAGTTCCTGCCCTGGCAGGAGGTCATGAACTACCTCGAAGCCGTGGTGCGTGTCTACAACCGTTGGGGCCGCCGCGACAACAAGTACAAGGCCCGCATCAAGATTCTGGTCAAGGCCGAGGGCCAGCGCTATGTGGACGAGGTCGAAACCGAATATCGTGAAATCGTCGAGCGCGATGGCGCGCCGCACACCTTGTCCCAAGCCGAGTTGCACCGCATCGAAGCCAGCTTTACTGAGCCTGCACTGGACCTGCCTAACGCTACCGACGTGTGGCTGGCACAGGCCGAAACCAACTTGAGCATCGAAGCCGCCAAAACGCCGGCCTTTGCACGCTGGCTGGCGCAAAACGTGCACGCCCACAAAAACCCGGCGCTGCGTGCGGTGTCGCTGTCGTTCAAGCGCCCGGGCTTTGCGCCGGGAGACGCCACAGCTGATCAGCTCGATGCCGCTGCCACTTTGGCCGAGCAGTTCTCTGCAGGGGAAGCACGCGTCACCCACACCCAAAACCTGCTGCTGCCCTGGGTGCGCCTGGACCAGCTGCATTCGCTGTGGCTGCAGGCCAAGGCGCTGGGCGTGGCCCAGCCCAACATCGGTTTGCTGACCGACATGATTGCTTGCCCCGGTGGCGACTACTGCGCGCTGGCCAATGCCCGCGCTATTCCGGTGGCCAGCGCCATCACCGAGCGCTACCAGGACCTGGACGAGCTGCACGACCTGGGTGCCATCGACCTGCACATCAGCGGCTGCATCAACTCCTGCGGTCACCACCACTCGGGCCACATCGGCATTTTGGGTGTGGATAAAGACGGCAAGGAGTGGTACCAGGTCACGCTGGGCGGCTCCGACGGCAGCGCGCTCTCGGGCCCGGCAGGCGCGGGCAAGGTGGTCGGCCCCTCCTTCTCGTCGGTCGAAGTCCCCGATGTGATCGAAGCCATTTTGGAGACCTACAAGCAACTGCGCTTGAGCACGGGCAACGGCCAACAGGAAGCCTTCATCGAGACCCTGCGCCGCATTGGTCACGAACCTTTCAAGGCCGCAGCGAACGCCGCACGCCATCCGGAGCAGGAAGTGACCTTTTGAACGTCACTGCGAGAGAAGCGCGGCAGTCCATCGATTGCTTCGTGTCACTCGCAATGACATGCATTTAAAGAACAAGGATCACTGGACACCCACCATGAAAATCATCACCGCACAAGAACACCAGGCCACGGCCCAAAACGGCGTGCTCCAACTGGCCAACGACATCGACCCTCGCACACTCGATCTGTCGGGCATCACCCGCATTGACCTGCAGTTTCCGGCCTTCACGGATGGACGCGCCTACAGCCAGGCCTTCTTGCTGCGCCGTCGACTGAGCTTTGCCGGCGAACTGCGGGCCACCGGCGACGTGCTGATCGACCAGCTGTTGCAGATGCAACGCACCGGCTTTGACGTGGCCGTGCTGGCCGAAGGCGTGGATGCCAGCGCCGCCCAGCGCCAGCTGCAGCGCTATGCCGGCTTTTACCAAGGCTCGGCATTGGACATCAAACCCCAATACGCAACCACCTGATGTCACTGCGAGCGAAGCGCGGCAGTCCGTGGATCGCCACGCTGCGCTCGCGATGACCAACAAGATATGAATTCCTCCTTGATTTCTTCGCGCAACGCGCCAGCCAAAGCCACCGACCTTCACGCCAAGGCCAGCCCTGACTTCGCAGATAAACTGGCCGCGACCGAAGCGCTCCTGACCCGCGCCGCTGCCGACTTCCAGCCCCTGACCCAAGCCTCCAGCCTGGGCGCTGAAGATGTGGTCATCACCCACATCATCAACCGCCTGC
>CAZPTM010000236.1:0-2569 GCA_964589665.1 uncultured Limnohabitans sp.
AGCTTTCGCCACTACCCCCTCAAGATAGCGTGTCTACCAATTTCACCACGACGGCGGGAATATTTTTCCGGGTCGCTTGAGGTACAGCTCGACGGCTGTTTATCGCTCTCCGGATAATCCCTAATTCTACTCTGAAACCGTACCTCGACCTGATAAAAATCAGGAAAAAATTCAGTCTTGCTGAAGCCCTCAGTAAGCTTCGTTTAATACTTACTTCGCAGGAATACCCTGCGTGGTATTGGCACCGCCAGCAGCGGGAATTTGAGCCGCTGCGCTGGCGTCAGCAGGTGCTGTGACGGGGGCAGAAATAGGCGCCACGGAACCCTCAAGCACGCTGCCCGAAGAGACAGTGCGACCCGCGTTGCCAATGTAGGCCAGCAAAAGCGTGCACACAAAAAACACACCAGCCAGCACAGCCGTCGTACGCGACAGGAAGTTGGCCCCACCGGTGGCGCCAAACAGGCTGCCCGAACCGCCACTGCCAAAAGCAGCACCCATGTCAGCACCTTTGCCGTGCTGCACCAGAATCAGGCCAATCATGGCCAGAGCCGACAGGATCTGAACCACCAAAATCAAAGTCAAAGCGACGCTCATTGCATTCTCCAATTCAAATAAAACTTCAGGCCGCGCAGCGGTGCGCAGCTTGCAAAATGGTCAGGAAGTCGGCAGCTTTGAGGGACGCACCCCCAATCAAACCACCGTCAATATCGGCTTGCGCCAGCAACTCGGCTGCGTTGGCAGCATTCATGCTGCCGCCGTACAGAATCGACACCCGGTCAGCATGCGGCGTGGCGGCCTTGATTTGCGCACGCAAAACAGCGTGCACGGCCTGCGCCTGTTCGGGCGTCGCGGTGCGGCCTGTGCCAATGGCCCAGACCGGCTCATAGGCCAGCACAATCTCGCTGATACAGTGACCGTTTTCGTGGATCACTGCCGCCAGCTGGCGTTTAACCACAGCTTCGGTTTCGCCCGCTTCACGTTGTGCCAGGGTTTCGCCCACACACACAATGGGAGTGATGCCATGCGCCAAAGCTTGCTTGGCCTTGAGCGCAACCAATTCGTCGCTTTCGCCATGGTACTGGCGACGCTCGGAGTGGCCCACAATGCTGTAGCGCACACCAAAGTCGCGCAACATGGGCGCAGACACTTCGCCAGTGTAGGCGCCACTGACCTGAGCAGACACATCTTGCGAGCCCAGCTCTACCGAAGTGCTGGCCAGAAGCAATTGCACCTGTGCAAGATACGGAAACGGCACACACACACCGACGCGGCAGCGCATCGCGCCCAGCCCGGTCTTGATACCGTCCAGCAAGGCCTGATTGGCAGCCAGGCCACCATTCATCTTCCAGTTGCCCACGATCAGCTTCTGGCTCATGTCTTGTCTCCCCAGGTCAGAACAATTTTTCCGACGTGCTGACCCGACTGCATCAGCGCGTGCGCCTTGGCCGCCCCGCTGGGCAAGCCATCTACCGGTTCACATGCATCAAAGACACTGTGGATTACGGGCTTGACGCGACGTTCGGTCAGCCAAGGCCAGACGTTTTCGCGCAGCTTTTGCGCAATTGCTGCCTTGAAAGACACCGGGCGCGGACGCAAGGTCGAGCCGGTGATGGTCAAGCGACGGCGCAACACCAAACCGGCATTGAACTCACTCTTGATGCCACCTTGCACGGCAATGATGACCAAGCGGCCATCTTCTGCCAAAGCCTCGACCTCACGCGCCACATAGTCGCCAGCGACCATGTCCAGAATCACATCCACGCCACGACCTTCGGTCAGGCGCTTGGCTTCTTCCACAAAGTCTTGTGTGCGGTAGTTGATCGCATGATCCGCACCCAGGGCCAGACAGGCTTGACATTTGTCATCCGAGCCCGCGGTCACGATCACTTTCGCGCCCGCAGCTTTGGCCAGCTGAATGGCCGTCACGCCAATGCCGCTGGTGCCCCCCTGGATCAACAAGGTCTCACCCGTTTGCAAGCGGCCACGGTCAAAAACATTGCTCCAGACCGTGAAGAACGTTTCGGGCAGCGAAGCCGCCTCCACATCCGACAGACCTGCAGGCACCGGCAAACACTGGGCCACCGGGGCCACGCACAACTCGGCGTAACCACCGCCTGCAACCAGCGCACACACACGATCGCCCAGCTTCAACCCGGCTTGCGCCATGGCCTGGGCATCGCCCGAGACAATGGTGCCCGCCACTTCCAGCCCTGGCCACGCCGGAGCACCGGGCGGCGGCGGGTAAGCACCCGTGCGCTGCAGCACATCGGGGCGATTCACCCCGCTGGCGTACACGCGAATGAGCACCTCCCCTGCCCCGGCCACCGGGTCAGGACCTTGCGTTGGCACCAGAACTTCCGGGCCACCAAAGCTGGAAATGTGAATGAGCTTCATGTCAGCACAGGCCGCGAGCCCGAAGGCCCACAGCGGTCAGATCACTGCTGTTGTTGTTGCTGTTGCTGAGCGCCTTGTGCAGGACGGTCCAGCAAAGCCTTCATGGACAGCTTGATGCGGCCTTTTTCGTCGGTCTCGAGCACTTTGACTTTGACGATCTGGCCTTCGCTCAGGT
>CAZPTM010000237.1:0-2563 GCA_964589665.1 uncultured Limnohabitans sp.
GCATGAGGCCGACTTCTTTTTGCAGCAGCAGCACTTCCAGCAAATCGCTCACGGTTTCGGTGTGACTGATGATGTAGTGGCGAATCGCGTCAGCGCCGTAGGTCTGGCGCATGCGTAGCGCGGTTTCAAAAATGGCCAGTTCGCTGCGGGTGTGTTCGCTGTAGCTGGCGCTGGGCACGCGCAGGGGGCGGGCGTCGTTGAGCAAGCCCACCAGCAGGGCTTGTTTGACGGTTTCGTCCAGCTTGCTGTAGTCTGCTTCAATGCGGGCAGTGGCCAGCAGTTCGGCCACAACTTCTTCGTGTTTGTCGGAGCTTTGGCGCAGGTCTACCGTGGCCAGATGAAAGCCAAACACTTCAACAGCGCGCATGAGGGGGCGCAGGCGTTGGTTGGCCAGTGCGTCGGCCTTGTGGCTGCGCAGGCTGTGGTTGATGATTTGCAAGTCGGCCAAAAAGTCTTGCGCACTGGCGTAGGGGTTTTGCGGGGCCACGGCGTGACGTGCAGCTTCGCCGCCGGTCAGGGCCGTCAAGGTGGCGGCCAGGCGGGCGTAGATGCCGGTCAGGGCGCGGCGGTAGGGCTCGTCCATGCGGTGGGCATTGGTGTCGGGCGAGCGTTCGGCCAGGGCGACCATGTCGGGCGCAAAGTCCACCAGCATGGCCGACAGCGACAACTCGCCCCCCAGGTAGTGCACTTCGGTCAGGTAGTGGCGCAGGGCCACATCGCACTGGCGGCGCAGCGCCAGCTCCAGCGTGGGCGCGGTGACGTTGGGGTTGCCGTCGCGGTCACCACCAATCCATTGGCCCATGCGGAAAAAGCTGGCCACGTTCTGGCCGTCCAGGCTGCTTTCGAGTTCGGCGTACAGCTTGGGAATTTCGCGCAAAAAGGTCGCCTCGTAATACGACAGGGCGTTTTCAATTTCATCCGACACCGTCAGCTTGGTAAAGCGCAGCAGGCGGGTTTGCCACAGCTGCAGCACGCGGGCGCGGATGTGTTCTTCGTTCGCGGCCAGTTGCTTGGGCGTGAGTGCGTCGCGCGCTTGCGGGAAGGCAGCGGCGCGGGTTTTGATGTCGTCGCGTTCGGTCAGCAAGTTGGCAATGTCGCGCTCGGCATCCAGAATGCTTTTGCGCTGCACTTCGGTGGGGTGAGCCGTCAGCACGGGCGAGACATAGCTGCGTGCCAGCGTGGCCGCCACCTGGCGGGGCGTGATGCCGGCCCAACGCAGACGCTGCAGGGCCACGTCGATGCTGCCTTCTTGCGTGTTGCCTGCACGCTCGTGCACGGCGCGGCGGCGAATGTGGTGGCGGTCTTCCGCCAGGTTGGCCAGATGACTGAAATAAGTGAAGGCACGAATCACGCTCACGGCGCGGTCACCCGGCAGGCCTTTGAGCAGTTTTTTGAGGGCTTTGTCAGCTTCATGGTCGGCGTCGCGGCGAAAGGCCACCGACAACTTGCGGATTTGTTCGATCAGCTCAAACGCCTCGTTGCCCTCTTGCTCGCGAATCACGTCACCCAGAATCCGGCCCAGCAGGCGAATGTCTTCAACCAGCGGCTTTTCGTTGTCGCGGGCGCGGCTGCGTGTGCTGGCGTTTTCGGCAGGGGCGGCTTTCGAGGGTTTCGTGGCCGGGGCGGGGCTGACCTGTTTCATGGTGATTCCTGGAGGGGCACGCAACGGGGTGTTGGGCGCTTGAGCACACTGCAGCAAACCTTGTGCCAGCAGGGCTGAGGCTCATGCTAGCATCGCACGGGGCTTGAAAATTACCAATTGATTTCTTTTTAAGACCCGCTGAATTTTTTCGAAAGCAACGGCACTGTTCATGAGCTCCTCTCCCTCTCTCGTTATCGCGACCCGTGAAAGCCGCCTGGCCCTTTGGCAGGCCAAACATGTGCAGGCCTTGCTGCAGGCCCAAGGTGCCCAGGTGGATTTGCTGGGCATGACCACGCAGGGCGACCAGATTCTGGACCGCAGCCTGTCCAAAGTGGGCGGCAAAGGGCTGTTTGTCAAAGAGCTGGAAGTGGCCCTGCAAGAGGGGCGAGCCGACATTGCGGTGCACTCGCTCAAAGATGTGCCCATGGAGCTGCCTGCAGGCTTTGAGCTGGCCTGCGTGATGGAGCGCGAAGACCCGCGCGACGCCTGGGTGTCGTCTGACTATGCCCGCCTGGAAGACCTGCCTCAAGGCGCTGTGGTGGGTACCTCCAGCCTGCGACGCACCGTTTTGTTGCAGGCGCTGCGCCCCGATTTAAAGATTGAACCCCTGCGTGGCAACCTGGACACCCGTTTGCGCAAACTTGACGAGGGGCAATACGCCGGCATCGTGTTGGCCGCTGCGGGCCTCAAACGCCTGGAGCTGGCTTCACGCATTCGCCATATTTTTGAAACCGAGCAGATGCTGCCTGCGGCGGGTCAAGGCGCTTTGGGCATCGAAATTCGCAGCGACCGTGCCGACCTCAAAGCCTTGCTGGCCCCGCTGGTGCACATGCCCACCTGGCTGCGTGTGGCGGCCGAGCGTGCCGTGAGCCGTGCCATGGGGGGCAGCTGCTCCATGCCGCTGGCTGCGCATGCGGTGCT
>CAZPTM010000238.1:0-2546 GCA_964589665.1 uncultured Limnohabitans sp.
TAGTTGTCGGCGTCTTTGAGGCTAATTGAAAATTCCATGATGTTCTCCTTGGGGGCTGTGCCCCCGGTTGTTAAATGATTTTTCTGGGTGAGGTGCCAACGATGCGGCCATCGAGAGATATGTGCAGCACTGAGTTGAGCCTGTCGTATGCCTCCAGGTCTTCGGGCCACTGCATGGCACGCTCCAGCTCCGCATACTCTTTTTCGGTCAGCTCGATGACCTTGCGCTGTTTGCCATCAGGCCCGTAGGCCACGATTGCATTGGTGCTTTGCTTTTTCATGGCGCCCCCGATTAACGGCTGGTGGTTTTGACGGAGAACACAGCGGTGATGCTGGTGTTGGCGATGATCACATCTTCGGGGATGTTGCAGATCTTGGCGATAGCCTTCCAGTCGGTAACCTTGCGGTTGGCTTCCACGACAGTGGCTTTGTAGAGGTTGCCCTCAACGACCTTGGCGCCACCGGCAGTGGCTGCATCCTTGATGCTGTCCTTGATGGCGTCAGCCTTGGCGGTCAGCTCAGCGATTTGAGCCAGCAGCAGGCCCAGGGTATCAACTTGGGTCAGGGAGATGTCGTTTGCGTTCATGGTAGGTTCCTTTGGGTTATCGTTCCGGTCTCGTTGACCGTGAGTGAATTATAACTGAGTTAAATTTTATGGGTCAAGAGGTTTGTTAAAGAAACCCCACACTTTGGTGGGGCTTTTCTTTTTACGCTGCCACCAGCTCCTGGATCTCCTCGACATTCACCACCGCCCCCTTTAGGCTTGCAAGACCATCAGCAAGGGTCCACAGAGCGCGGTTGAGCTTGACGTTCTCGGTCACGCCGCCAACACCGCGGGTATGGGTGCGGCGACCAGTGGTGGTGCGACCAGACAACCCGCCCTTGAGCAAGTTCTCTTGCACGCGGTTGAACACGGTCCACAGGTCAGCCTTGTTGTCAGCCCAGCGGCGGGTGCGCAGGACTTGGTCGGCCTCAACGGGAGCCTTGTCATCCCAGCGCAGTTGCAGGGCGGCGTTGGCAAACACCTGCTGCTCTTGCGGGGCCAGGGTGATTGCCTTGTAGGTGTCGATGCGACCAGCAATCTCTTCCACGTTGTCCAGAACGCGCACAGCGCCCTCGATGACGTTGTCAACCACGTTGCCAGAGTGGCGCACACGGATGTCGTTGCAGATGTCGCCGGCAATCAGGCCGTTGGAGCAAACGAAGCGGAAGAAACCAGACAGCAGTTGGTAGGAAGAGGTGCCGTCGTGGCTGTTCAGCAGGATGATCTCAGGGACTTCTTCCTTGCTGACGATGGTGGACTCATGGCGCAGGCGCACGAGGTGCTTGGTGTGCTCACGCTTGGAATGATCGCGCACGCGGGTCTGACGGACCTCGAAAGGCTGGAAGCCCTCGCGGCGCAGACCATCAAGAACGTCGATGGTGGGGATGAAGGTGTAGCGTTCGCCACGAGACTCGTGAGCCTCGCTTGCCAACACGCTGG
The DNA here is from genome assembly GCA_964589665.1 of uncultured Limnohabitans sp. Lineage (GTDB taxonomy): Bacteria > Pseudomonadota > Gammaproteobacteria > Burkholderiales > Burkholderiaceae_C > Limnohabitans_A. The sequence goes on from CAZPTM010000238.1 coordinate 1,483, forward strand.
GAGCGTAGTGGGCAATTTGCTCGTTGCTCAGGGGAGCGTTAGAGCGATAGGCGGATTGGTTGGAAGAGGTGCTGTAACGGTACATGGTGAACTCCTTTGTTGATACCGGTCCTGCTTGTTGCAGTGATTGGAATCTTAACACAGTTAAACGATATGCAAAGGGGTTACCCAACTATTTTCTAGGGACTTTCCCTAGGTTCTCATGTTTTTTACAACAAGTTCAATCGTGTCAGCCAGGATGTCCCACTCGTTGACCGAGTGCCGCTTGAACTCATCCCTGGTGCCGTGCCAGCCCTTGCTCCCCGTGTGGTGCTCTGGGCACAGGGGAATGACCAGCCAATCGCTGGCTCTCTGGGCTTTTCCGACCCCTTCCCTGGGGTGGTGGAGCTGGGCGGGGGTTTCGCCATACCCCAAACGCCTGCACAGACCGCATCCCAGCCCCGCCACAGCGTTTTTCCAGTCTCGGACATCCACAGGTAGCCTCCCGCCCAAAAAACGGCTCAAAAACGGTTTTACATCGTCATTTTGATTTCGGACCGCTTGCTGGCTTCCTGGCTTCGCCACACCTCGATCCGGGCTTCGGCAGCAATCAGCATCCAGCGCAGGTTTTCCTCGATCTCCACGGCTTCCCGCAGGGCTTTGAGGTGGCGGATGTACTCGTCGCTGGCGTAGGCTTCCCGCTCCTGGGCGTTGGCGGCTTGGTGGCCATCTGCCAGGGCGTCCTTCATCAGCAAGGATTTCAAGCTCTTGCGGTATTCCTCGCAGTAAATCCGGTCGGACTTTGCCTTGGCGTATTCGCCAGCCTTGGCCACCATGTAGTCCACCGCGGCTTGGGGGTCAATGATTTTGTCGCTCATACTGCCTCCACCCGACCGTCACGGAAATACAAATTGTCGCCTCTTCTGCTTGGGTACTCCAGATGGTCATCTGCCCCAGGGCGCTCGACATTTTTTCTCAGCTCTGCGCCATCGTAGGTTCCGGACCCCACAACCTTGCTGGAGTTGGGGATGCGCTGCTTGATCTGCCCCAATTCCATCAGCTTGTCCTGCCCAGCGGGGGTGAGG
>CAZPTM010000239.1:0-2543 GCA_964589665.1 uncultured Limnohabitans sp.
GGGCAAAAAAAAGCACCCTGCTTGGGGTGCTCTGACTACTAAACTTTTTTGTTTAGTAGTTTTCATTCGACAAGTTAGTAGATACTATCGCTACAACCCTTGAATGGCGGAACAGGAGGGATTCGAACCCTCGGTACAGCAAAAACTGTACGCCGGATTTCGAATCCGGTGCATTCGACCACTCTGCCACCGTTCCGCAGGTATCGAAGCGGCAAATTCTAACAGAGGCCGACGCGGTTTCAGGGTTTCTTGGTCGGCGCAAACACAGCCGCATTGCGTGGAGCCATGGTCAGGGTCACCGTGCCTGAGCTGCCCCAGCCGCCCTCAGCCATTTCAATGGTCGCTGTGCGTTCTTGCCGGGTCATGACGACCAGACTGGTTTTGCCGCGCACGGCAGACACCACAGCCCACCCTTGTGCAGGGTAGCTTTCCAGAAAGTAGCGGTAAGCGGCGTCCATATCTTTGCCAACATCCATCACAACGCGTCCTACCCAGTTGTCACCTGCGCCAATGATGAGCGACTGCTCGCCGTGAATAATCGCGCCCGGCGGCAAAGCCAGCTGCCCCAGCAGTTGCACGGGCTTTTGCTGCGGCACTGAGTCCGGCCCCGCATAGTTGGCAGAGCCAAGGCTGGTGGAAGTGCAACCTGCGCTGAGGCTGGCGATCAAGGCCATGCCTATCCAATGTGAACGACGCATGGTTGCTCCTTTCATGATGAGCGAAGTGTTCAGCCCAGTTGCGCCACGCCACCCATGTAGGGGCGCAGCACTTCGGGCACGGTGACGGATCCGTCAGCGTTCTGGTAATTTTCCAAGACAGCGACCAAGGCGCGGCCCACAGCCAGGCCCGAGCCATTGAGCGTGTGCACCAGTTCATTCTTGCCTTGGGCGTTTTTGAAGCGGGCTTGCAAACGGCGCGCCTGGAAAGCTTCGCAGTTGGAGACCGAGCTGATCTCGCGGTACACGCCCTGCGCGGGCACCCAGACTTCCAGGTCATAGGTCTTGGTGGCGCCAAAGCCCATGTCCCCGGTGCAAAGGCTCATCACGCGGTAAGGCAGGCCCAGCTTTTGCAAAATGACTTCGGCGTGGCCGGTCATTTCTTCCAGCGCTTCGTAGCTCTTGTCGGGGTGCACGATCTGCACCATCTCGACTTTGTCGAACTGGTGCTGGCGGATCATGCCGCGCGTATCGCGGCCCGCGCTGCCCGCCTCGGAGCGGAAGCACGGGGTGTGCGCCGTCATCTTGATCGGCAGATCGGCCTCTGCCAGGATTTCGCCGCGCACCACGTTGGTCAAGGTGACTTCGGAGGTGGGGATCAAGTACAGCTCTTGCTTGTCTTCGCCGCCGTCCTGGCCACCTTTGTTGGCAGCAAACAGGTCTTCTTCGAACTTGGGCAGCTGGCCAGTGCCGCGCAGCGTGTCGGCGTTGACGATATAGGGCGTGTAGCACTCGGTGTAACCGTGCTCGCGCGTTTGCGTGTCCAGCATGAACTGCGCCAGTGCGCGGTGCAACTGTGCAATCGGGCCTCGCATGAAGGTAAAGCGCGAACCCGCCAGCTTGATGCCCGTGTCAAAGTCCAGGCCCAGCTTCTCGCCAACGGCGACGTGGTCTTGAACTTCAAAGTCGAAAGTTTTCGGCGTGCCCCAGCTGCGCACGACCACATTACCTTCTTCGCCAGCGCCCACGGGCACACTATCGTGCGGCAGGTTGGGTACGGCCAGCAACAAGTCTTGCAGCTCGGTTTGAATCACGTCCAGGCGCGCTGCCGAAGCGTCCAGCTCGGTTTTGATGGACCCCACCTGCGCCATGACAGCGTCGGCCTCGGCATGTTGGCCTTTGCCTTTGAGCATGCCAATTTGCTTGGACAGGCTGTTACGCTGGGCTTGCAGCTCTTCGGTGCGGGTTTGCAGGGTCTTGCGTTCGGATTCGAGAGCGCGGAAGGCATCCACGTCCAGAAAGGCTTGCGGATTCTTGCGGGTTTGCAGACGCGCGATTACGGCGTCGAGGTCTTTACGAAGGAGAAGAATGTCTAGCATGGTGTGGGTATTGTAGGGATCAGGCTGCGTCAGAACCGTTATCGGCTTTGAGGCCCTTGGGCAGCGGGAACTTCATGGTTTCCTGCACGCCCGGCAATGTGCGCACAGCCACGGCGCCCAGCTCGCGCAAACGCGCAATCACGGCTTGGACCAGCACATCGGGCGCCGAGGCTCCCGCCGTCAGGCCTACGTTGCCAACGCCTTGCAACCACTGGGCCTGCAAGTCGGCAGCCGAGTCCACCATGTAAGCAGGTGTGCCCATGCGCTCAGCCAGTTCGCGCAAACGGTTGCTGTTGGAACTGGTGGGGCTGCCCACCACGATCACCACGTCCACCTGTGGACTGAGCAGCTTGACAGCGTCTTGTCGGTTCTGGGTGGCGTAGCAAATGTCTTGCTGCTTGGGCTCGCGCACGCTCGGGAAACGCGCCTTGACGGCAGCCAGAATGCCGGCCGCATCGTCCACGCTCAGGGTAGTTTGAGTGACCACAGCCAGCTTGGCTGTTTGCGC
>CAZPTM010000240.1:0-2525 GCA_964589665.1 uncultured Limnohabitans sp.
TGAATGGAGGGAGAAATGGCTGCCAGACGTGGCAAGAGTTGCGCAATACGAAACTCGCTGATGGCGTTGCCGCCTTCAAAGATATGGTGCTGTACGGTCACTGGGTGGCCTTGAATAAGTAAAGACGGAACGTCTGATAGGCCCTTGCCGCTGACTGGGGCAAGGAAACTGCGGGTATTTTAACTGTGACAAGCCCCGCCGCCTGCGTGCCCAGCAGGCCAATGGGATAATTGCACCCCATGACGATCACCATCAAAACCGCCCAAGACATTGAAGCCATGCGCGTGGCCTGCCGCCTGGCCTCCGAGGTGCTGGATTACATCGAACCCTATGTCAAACCCGGTGTGACCACCGAAGAGCTGGACAAGCTGTGCCACGACTACATGGTCGATGTGCAACAGTGCATTCCGGCCCCGCTGAACTACGCGCCGGGTGGCTACAAGCCCTACCCCAAGTCGATTTGCACCTCCATCAACCAGCAGGTCTGCCACGGCATTCCCAGCAGCGACAAGGTGCTCAAAAAAGGTGACATCGTCAACCTGGACATCACCACCATCAAGGACGGCTGGCACGGCGACACCAGCCGCATGTTTGTGGTGGGCGAAGGCTCGATTGCCGCCAAACGCCTGTGCCACCTGACCTACGAAGCCATGTGGAAAGGCATTTTGCAGGTCAAACCCGGTGCCAAGCTGGGCGACATTGGCCACGCCATTCAAAAGTTTGCCGAGGGCCACGGGTTTTCGGTGGTGCGCGAGTTTTGCGGCCACGGCATTGGCCAGGGCTTTCACGAAGAGCCGCAGGTGCTGCACTACGGCCGTCCGGGCACAGGCATCGAGCTGGTGCCGGGCATGGTGTTCACCATTGAGCCCATGATCAATGCAGGCAAGCGTGACATCAAGGAGCTGGGCGATGGCTGGACCATCGTCACCAAAGACCGCTCCTTGTCGGCGCAGTGGGAACACACGGTGGCCGTGACCGAAACCGGTTTTGATGTGCTGACCTTGTCAGCCGGCAGCCCACCCTTGCCCGATTTTGTGACCACCACCCGCTGCTGAACACCATGACCGATCTGGCCGCCCTGCGAGACGCCTACCGCACCGACAAGGCGGCCTTGCTGGCCCAGCTGGGCCAGGCCGCTTTGCGCTCTGTCGGGGTGTCGCGTACCCTGGCCAAGTTGACCCGTCTGACCGACGCCTTGCTCACCCAGCTGTGGCAACGCGCAGCGCTGGATGCGTGCGGTGGCTGCCTGATGGCCGTGGGCGGCTACGGTCGTGGCGAATTGTTGCCCCACTCGGATGTGGACGTGCTGGTGTTATTGCCGGACACTACCCAACTGGATCAGGACACGACGCTGCAGGCCAAGCTCGAAGCTTTCATTGGCAGCTGCTGGGATGTGGGTCTGGAAATTGGCTCCAGCGTGCGCACCTTGTCGCAGTGCCTGGCCGAGTCGGACAAAGACATCACGGTGCAAACAGCTTTGCTGGAGTCGCGCCGCATTACCGGACAAGCCCAGCTGGCCAAAACCTTTGCACAGGCCTACACCCAGGCCATGGACGCACAGGCGTTTTTCACAGCCAAAACACTGGAGCTGCGCCAGCGCCACACCAAATACGAAGACACGCCCTACGCGCTGGAACCCAACTGCAAGGAATCGCCGGGCGGCTTGCGCGATTTGCAGATCATTTTGTGGGTGGCCAAGGCCGCTGGCCTGGGTCACAACTGGGACGATCTGGTGCAAAGCGGCATAGCCACTGCGCTGGAGGCTACACAGTTGCGCCGCAACGAGGCCCTGCTGACCTGCATCCGTGCCCGTCTGCACCTGGTCGCACGCCGGCGTGAAGACCGGCTGGTGTTTGATTTGCAAACTGCCGTGGCCGAATCGTTTGGCATGCAGGTCGAAACCACGCCCGAGGGACGTCTCAAACTGCGCGCCAGCGAAAAGCTGATGCGCGAGTACTACTGGGCCGCCAAAGCGGTGATGCAGCTCAACCAGATTTTGTTGCAGGGCATCGAAGACCACCTCAAGCGCCAACGTGGCGAGGGGTTGAACAGTTTTCGCCCCATCAACGAGCGTTTTTTTGAAAAAGACGGCCTGCTTGAAGTGGCCCACGACGAGTTGTACGAGCGCAACCCCCACGCCATTCTGGAAACCTTTTTGCTGTACCAGGCCACGCCGGGGGTCAAAGGGTTTTCGGCACGCACGTTGCGCGCGCTCTATAACGCGCGCCACATCATGGACGCCGCCTTCCGGCGCGACCCCGTCAACCGCGCCACCTTTGTACAGATCCTGCAGCAGCCCCAGGGCATCACCCACGCCATGCGGCTGATGAACCAGACTTCGGTGCTGGGGCGCTACCTTTGGGTATTCCGGCGCATCGTCGGGCAGATGCAGCATGACCTGTTTCATGCCTACACGGTAGACCAGCACATCCTGATGGTGCTGCGCAATGTGCGGCGTTTTTTCATGGCTGAGCATGCGCACGAATACCCGTTTTGCAGCCAGCTGGCAGGCGACTGGGACAAGC
>CAZPTM010000241.1:0-2523 GCA_964589665.1 uncultured Limnohabitans sp.
TGGAAGACGACGCCCTTGCTGGCATCGCCGACCTTGTGCGGTTTAACCCAAACATTCTTGCCGCTACGCAACCTGCGTACATGGCCCCTACGGTCGTGCTGGCGGGGGCTGGCGTGCGTGCCACCCTTGGACTCCTGCCGTGGCGCGACCGGCTCAATCACCACTGTGCGCCAGTCGTAGGTCGGGGTCTTGCCCTGCGCGATCTTGCGGCGGTTCGTGAAGGTCTGCGGCACGATGGGCACATACGCCTCACAGCGACGCGATAGGGACTCATACCACGCGGACACAAACCCAAGAATCATCTCGGCCTCGGTCTTGTCCATGGTCACACCCTCTTCGGTCGGGCCGTATCGAATTTGGCCGCCATCGATCATGTACACCATGGCCGGTGACGACACAGGCACATGGCCCACCGGGTATCGCCACATTCCCAGCACGATGCCTTCCTCGGGATCATCGCCCGCCACCATCATCCACAGGCGCATCCGTTGATGATTGCGCGACTGGCCCTCCCAGCAAACCATGCACCGACTGAACGGTGGCCGACTGTTATGCAGTGGGTTTTGCGACTCCTCGCTTTGATCTTGAAAACAGCCGGTCGCGTCAAACCAGTGAAGAGACACAGGGTCGAGACCCTGCGATTCCACCATCTTCATGGTCTCGCGAATCAGCGCGGTGGTCACTCGACCACCTCTTTGGCGAGGATGGCCTGCAAGCCCTTGAGCATCTGCTCGGCCTCCTTGCGGGTCAGGGCGACGTACTGACTCGCGCCACGGGCCTGCATGGACAGCCACACGCCGCCGTCGTCCCACTCGTCGATGTGTACGCGCACATCGTCTTCGGTGTAGATGGTTGTTTGGATTTCGTCGCTCATGGTGTTCTCCTTGATGGGGGCCGAAGCCCCCGGGTTGATTACGCTGCCAGAACTTCCTCGATGCTGACCTGATTGGTCTTGAGTTGAGCCAGACCATCGGCCAGCGACCACAGTGCGCGGTTCAACTTGACGTTCTCGTTGACGCCACCCACGGCGCGGGTGCTGGTGCGGCGACCGGTGGTGGTGCGGCCAGACAGGCCACCCTTGAGCAGGTTCTCCTGCACGCGGTTGAAGGTCGTCCACAGGTCGGCCTTGTTGTCGGCCCAGCGGCGGGTGCGGAGGACTTGCTCGGCCTGCACGGGAGCCTTGTCATCCCAGCGCAGTTGCAGGGCGGCGTTGGCGAACACAGTGGCCTCCTCGGGGGCCAGCGTGATCGACTTGTAGGTGTCGATGCGGCCAGCGATCTCCTCGACATAGTCCAGCACGCGCACGGCGCCCTCGATCACGTCGTCGACCACGTTGCCGGAGTGGCGCACGCGGATGTCGTTGCAGACGTCACCGGCGATCAGGCCGTTGGAGCACACGAAGCGGAAGAAGCCCGACAGCAACTGGTACGACGAGGTGCCGTCGTGGCTGTTCAACAGGATGATCTCGGGCACCTCGTCGGCGCTGGTGATGCTGGACTCGTGGCGCAGGCGCACGAGGTGCTTGGTGTGCTCACGACGACCCTGATCACGCACACGGGTCTGGCGCACCTCGAAGGGCTGGAAACCCTCGCGACGCAGGCCATCGAGCACCTCGATGGTGGGGATGAAGGTGTAACGGTCACCACGGGACTCGTGGGCCTCCTGCGCCAGCACGCTGGGTGCGTAGCGGGCGATCTGCTCGTTGCTCAGGGGAGCGTTGGAGCGGAAGGAGGTCTGGCTGGAAGAACGTGCATATTGGTACATGGTTTAACTCGCTTTCGTTGGTTACCTGATCAACACCGTGTTGGTCAGTGATTGGAAGTTTAACACCGTCTTAAACCTTGTCAACACCTATTCCGACTTTTTTGTAGGGACTTTCCCTAAGTCGTCGGAACCCTTGAGTCGGCGCAGGAGCGGGGCCAGCACGGCCTCGGTCTCCGGGGTCTCTCTCATGTATCGCTCGATCTCGGCCACGATGTAATCGCACCCGTGGTCGAAGCCCTTGATGTAGTTGATGTCGGCGGCGCTCTTCGGATCAAACATGGTCAGACTCCCTTCTCGATCAGGTACTCGGTGCCCTTGCTGGTGATGGCCCACACCACGGCCTTCTTGCGATGCGCTGTGAGGCGTCGAATGCCGGTGTCGTACACATACCCTCGGTCGGCCAGCGTGACGCGGCATGGGCGGTATGAGTTGCCTTCCATGTGCATCAGGCTCTGGCCCTCCTCGTCGGTGAGGCCGTCGGCGTAGCGTGCGATCAGCACCAGCACCGCGTTGGTCATGCGACCGAACTTCGGCGCGATGGCGGCGGCGGCTTCAGCGCTGGTGTCGCTGTGCCACTGGTGGGGCGGTAGCGTGCCGCGTGCCGCAAGGCCGCTCTCGCACAGGGCGAGGCAGGTCTTGATGGCATCGGCCACGAAGATGTCATTGGTGCGGATCGATGCCAACTCATCGCGCACCAGTCGAAGTATTTTCTTGCTCATCAGAATGGTGCCTCCGGTAATTGGCTCAGATCGATGCGTG
>CAZPTM010000242.1:0-2510 GCA_964589665.1 uncultured Limnohabitans sp.
AATGCGGAGTTGCTGTGCGATTGATTCTTGAATCAAATGCCGCCGCCATCCGCGCAAGGGGGACCAAATGAACATCACTGTATATACAAAGAGCAACTGCCCGAACTGCGTGGCAGCCAAGCAGCTGCTGCAGGCCAAGGGCCGCGACTACACCGAGTTCAGCCTGGACGAGGAGGGCCGGCGCGCCAACTTCGTGGCCGCGTACCCAGACGCCAAGCAGATGCCCCAGATCTTCATCGGGGATCAACGCGTGGGGGGCCTGGCGGGGCTGCGGGTGGCGCTCAACCAGATGGAGCTGCTATGAAGCGCGAGGAGCTGACTTTTGAGGAGTTCTGCGCGCTGCCCTTGCAGTACGCGCTGGGCATGAACGGCGACTGGGGCGCTCGACGCCTGTACCGCAACGACAGCATCGGCCTGCAGAAGGAGGTGCACACCCAGCGGGTGCGCAAGGGCGACATCTACTCGGGCTGGCGTGAAAGCGTCGTGGCTTTCTTCCTGGATGGCGACGACCGGCAGTTCGACACTGTGGACCAGGTCTACGTCGCCTACATGGAGAAAGCATGCGGGGTGACAGCATGAATCACGGCGACGGCGGCAAGGGCTCGCAACGACGGCCGGGCGAGGGCTACCAGGATGCGTGGGAGCGCATCTTTGGCAAGAAACCAAAACCACCGGCACCACCGGCCAAGCCATCTGCACCGCACTGCACCGCAGGTAAGGTGCAGGGTAAGGTGCAGTGAGGTGCAAGGTGCTCGCATCCCGCCCCGAAGGGCGGGTGCGGATGCACCGCCAGGGGGTTTTGAAGGGGGTTTTGGAGTGCACCGCACTCTATCTATATAGGGTGTGGGTAAGGTGCGGTGCACTTATCCACAGGCAAGGAGCAAGTGATGTTGATTGATCTGTTTTTCGTGGCCGGGGTGGTGTTGGTGCTGCTTGGGCTGTGGTGGCAGGGCCTGGCGTGCATTGGCCTGGCCTGGCTGGTTTACCGTGCGTCGCGGTGAGAGAATCGCGCCATGATGGAAACGCAGCAACAAACCGACCTTCAGGACGCGCTCAATCGTGCCGTGATCGAGGCAGCGGTGAGCACTGAGGATTCATCCAGTGGTGCAGATAAAAAACCAGCCGAAAAAGAGCGGGCGCGGAGCCCGCTGAGCGGCGCGCCCGTGCCGGGCGGGCGGCCGAAGGGCGTGCAGAACAAGGTCACGCGCACGATCCGCGAGGCCGTCGAGAAGGCGGCCCGCGACTGCCATCCAGAGGGCCTGGCCGGCTGGCTGGTGGAGCGCGCCCAGGGCAGCCTGGGGGACCGGCAGATCTTCGCGCAGATGGTCAACAAGGCCATGCCGCTGCAGGTGCAGGCGCAGGTCGGCGGTGGCGTTCAGATCCAGCTGAGCTGGTTGGGACAGCGCCAGATTGGCACAACGGTGGCACAGCCTGAGCAGCAGCGCACGCAAGTCCTTGATCTACAAGCAGAAAGCGACGGCACCTACCGGATTATTGATCCGGCACCGGCACCGGAGGGCGGCGAGGCGGCGGCAGGGCCGACCGCACAGGAGCCCGCAGGAGGCGCTGATGCACCGTGAGGCTACCCAGGGTGCCACCGCCCGGCGATCGCCCCGCCACGGCCCGGCCAGGCCCGCTGGTGCCTCCGTCCTGGCCCGTCCGACCCCCCATCCCCCCGTCGAGCCGGGGCCGGGGGTGGGCGAAGAGGAGGGGGCCCCCACCATTTTTCTGAACCCCCAAAAACCATTTTGAGAAAAACGCAATGACCCACGACATCAACACGACCCTGACCGAGCGCGGCAAGCGTTACGGCACCTTCCAGGGCCATGCCGAAATCAGCCAGCGCCTGAAAGGTGTGCTCATGAAATTCGAGGCTGAGCGCGGCTGCGACCTTGACCCAGACCAGCGCGAAGCCCTGCAGATGATCGCGCACAAGATCGCCCGCATCATCAACGGCGACCCGAACTACGCCGACAGCTGGCACGACATCGCGGGCTATGCCCAGCTGGTGGCTGACCGGCTCAATGGAGTGGCGCGATGATGACAACGCATGAAATCGTGGATTTTTTGAAGGACCGCAGGCTGTTCAGCCAGGCGCTCAACGCGTTGGAAAAGTGCCACTCTGATGAGCACTGGCGCGAACGCTACGACGCTATCTGCGCTTTGCGGGCGCGGCTCGAGCGGGTTGAAGACGACCCCTATAGGGATCGTTTGGTGCAGCGCGCTGAATCTGAGGCAGCGCGGGCATGAACCTCGCCGAGTACCAGCCGCGAGGCGTTTTCCTCCCGCTACACAACCGCGACAAGCGCTGGACGGTGGTGGTGGCCCACCGCCGAGCGGGCAAGACGGTGGCCATGTGCGCGGACCTGGTGATCGGCGCGCTCGAGACGGCGCTGCCCAAGCCGCAGTTCGCCTACCTGGCCCCGCAACGGGATCAAGCTAAACGAGTTGCGTGGTCCTACCTCAAGGATCTGAGCCGCCCGTACTGGTCCAAACCCCCGAACGAGTCG
>CAZPTM010000243.1:0-1332 GCA_964589665.1 uncultured Limnohabitans sp.
GTGATGACGGCGGGGATGATGCCCGCTTGTTGCAGCAGCTTGAGACCTTGGCCGTCGAGCACGCTGAAACGTTTGAGTGATTCGCCGTGCTCGGAGAAGTACAGGCCGCCATCGGTCATGACGCCATCGACGTCAAAAAACACAATGCGAATGCCCTGGGCCTTGAGCAGCAGCTCGGGGGCAAAGTGCACGGCGGGTTCGAGGGGGCGCAGGGTGCTCATGGGCTTAGATGACCTTCGCGCGCATCAGGTCGTTGGTGTTGATGGCGCCCACCAGCACGCCAGCGGCGTCCACCACCAGCACGCTGGTGATGCGGTGCGCCTCCATCAGGTCTGCGGCTTCTGCGGCCAGGGCGTCGTCGCGCAGCGTGCGCGGGTTGGGGTGCATGACTTCGCTGGCTTTGAGCTGGCGCAGGTCTTGGCCTTTTTCGATCAGGCGGCGCAAGTCGCCATCAGTAAAGACGCCCAGCACCTGGCCTTGGGCGTTGACCACCGAGGTAGCACCCAGGCCTTTGCGACTCATCTCTTGCATGAGTTCGGTAAAGCTGGCTTCGGGCGCAACGCGGGGCACATCAGCGCCTTTGCGCATGATGTCGCTCACATGGGTAAGCAGGCGTCTGCCCAGCGAGCCGCCGGGGTGCGAGCGGGCAAAGTCTTCGGGCTTGAAGCCGCGTGCGTCCAGCAGGGCCACGGCCAGCGCGTCGCCCATGGCCATTTGCGCGGTGGTGCTGGCCGTGGGTGCGAGGTTGAGCGGGCAGGCTTCTTTGGTCACGCTGGTGTCGAGCACCACATTCGCATGGCGCGCCAGGCTGGACTGCAGGCCACCGGTCATGGCAATGAGCGGCACGCCCAGGCGTTTGATGACGGGCAGGATGGCGACCAGCTCGTCGCTCTCGCCACTGTTGGACAGGCCCAGCACCACGTCGCCCGCCTGGATCATGCCCAGGTCGCCATGGCTGGCTTCGCCGGGGTGCATGAACATGGCGGGGGTGCCGGTGGAGGCCAGGGTGGCGGCAATCTTGGTGCCCACATGGCCACTTTTGCCCATGCCGGTCACCACCACACGCCCGCTGGCGCCAAGGATGAGCGTGGCCGCTTGCACAAAGCGATCGTCGAGCCGGTTTTTCATGGCCAGCAGGGCGCTGGCTTCAATGTCCAGCGCTTCGCGCGCCATGTGCAGAGTGTGGGAGGCGTTGAGTTGCATAAAGCGATTTTATCGGGCGAGGTGTGGGCGTGCTTAATCAAGGCCGCGCACGATCTGCATGGCTTCTTCGATGCGTTCAACGCCGTGCACCTGCAGGCCTTTGAGTGCGGGGTCAGACTTTTTGGGCAG
>CAZPTM010000243.1:1432-2497 GCA_964589665.1 uncultured Limnohabitans sp.
GCGTGGCGGTGCAGCACGGCCAGCAGCATGGCCAGGCGGTCGCGCTCCAGGCCTACGCTCAGGCGGCGTGGGCTGGGGCCGCCGTTGTCCACCAGGGCTTGAATTTCCACCAGCATGGGGCGCGTGCCTTCCAGGGTGACCATGACGCAGCTGCCGGGTACCGGCTCGCTGTGCTGGCTCAGGAAGATGGCGCTGGGGTTGGTGACGCCCTTGAGGCCTTTTTCGGTCATGGCGAACACGCCAATTTCGTTGACGGCGCCAAAGCGGTTTTTGATGGCGCGGATCAGGCGAAAGCTGCTGTGCGTGTCGCCCTCAAAGTAGAGCACGGTGTCGACCATGTGTTCGAGCACGCGGGGGCCGGCCAATGCACCTTCTTTGGTGACGTGGCCCACCAGCACGATGGCGGTGCCGCTGGCCTTTGCGGCTCGGGTCAAGTGCGCTGCGCATTCGCGCACTTGCGCCACCGAGCCGGGTGCGCTGGTCAGTTGATCGGAATAAACGGTCTGAATCGAGTCGATGATGGCGACACGTGGCGAGCGCGCTTGCAGCGTGGCCAGGATTTTTTCGAGCTGGATTTCGGCCAGCACAGGCACTTGCGAGTCCAGCAGGCCCAGGCGGTGTGAGCGCAACGCAACCTGGGCGCCGCTTTCCTCGCCGGTGACGTAGAGCGTGTCCATGCCCGCACGTTGCAGCGCATCGACCGCTTGCAACAACAGAGTCGATTTGCCAATGCCGGGGTCACCGCCAATGAGCACCACACCGCCTTCGACGATGCCACCGCCCAGCACGCGGTCCAGCTCGTCCTGGCCGGTGGCGTGGCGTTGTACATCGACCGCCTCGATTTGCGACAGCGGCGTGACTTCGGATGCGGGCGCCAGACCTTGCGCCAGCGCACTGCCAAAGCGGTTTTTGCCTGCGGTACCGGTGTCGGCAACGGATTCGATCAGCGTGTTCCAGGCACCGCAGCCGGGGCATTTGCCCATCCAGCGCGGGCTGCTGGCACCGCATTCGGTGCAGCTGTAAGTCGTCTTGTCTTTGGCCATGACGCCAAGTGTGCCTGAAAGC
>CAZPTM010000244.1:0-774 GCA_964589665.1 uncultured Limnohabitans sp.
CACGTCATACGCACCGCCATAAGCTTTGCGTGTGATGACCGTGATTTTTGGCACGGTGCATTCGGCATACGCGTACAACAACTTCGCGCCGTGCTTGATGATGCCGCCGTATTCCTGCGAGGTACCGGGCATGAAGCCAGGCACATCCACAAAGGTGATGACCGGAATGTTGAAGGCATCACAGAATCGTACGAAACGGGCGGCCTTGATGGAGCTTTTGATGTCCAGGCAACCGGCCAGCACCAGCGGTTGGTTGGCCACAATGCCCACGGTCTGGCCATCCATGCGAGCAAAGCCGATCAGGATGTTTTTGGCGTAGTCGGGTTGCAACTCGAAGAAGTCGCCATCGTCCACGGTTTTGACGATCAACTCGCGCATGTCGTAGGGCTTGTTGGCGTTGTCGGGCACCAAGGTGTCCAGGCTCATGTCGATGCGGTCAATCGGGTCGCCGCTTTGGCGCACCGGCGCTTTTTCCTTGTTGTTGAGCGGCAGGTAATTGAACAAGCGACGCAGCATGAGCAGCGCTTCCACGTCGTTCTCGAAAGCCATGTCGGCCACACCGCTCTTGGTGGTGTGCGTGAGGGCGCCACCCAGCTCTTCGGCAGTCACTTCTTCGTGGGTCACGGTTTTGACGACATCAGGGCCGGTCACGAACATGTAAGAGGTGTCCTTGACCATGAAAATGAAGTCGGTCAGGGCCGGCGAGTACACGGCGCCGCCTGCAGATGGGCCCATGATCATGCTGATCTGAGGCACCACGCCCGAGGCCATCAC
>CAZPTM010000244.1:784-2494 GCA_964589665.1 uncultured Limnohabitans sp.
CACATTGCGCTGAAACACTTCCGCATAACCACCCAGTGCAGCCACACCTTCCTGGATACGTGCACCACCCGAATCGTTCAGACCAATTACCGGGGCGCCCACTTTCATCGCCTGGTCCATGACCTTACAGATCTTTTCGGCGTGGGTTTCAGACAACGAGCCCCCCAGCACGGTGAAGTCCTGGCTGTACACAAACACCAGACGGCCGTTGATCATGCCGTAGCCTGTGACCACGCCATCGCCGGGGATCTTGTCGCCTTCCATGCCGAAGTCGGTACAGCGGTGCTCGACGAACATGTCCCACTCTTCGAAGGTACCTTCGTCAAGCAACACTTCGATGCGCTCGCGCGCAGTGAGCTTGCCCTTGCTGTGCTGGGCATCGATACGCTTTTGACCGCCACCCTGGCGCGCGGCAATGCGCTTTTTTTCCAGTTGTTCAATGATGTCGTGCATGGTGTTCTCTCTTTACTCCACGGAAAATTCAACCTAACGCCCGATAGGCGCCAAGCAACTGACGGGCCGCGGTCGATGCCGCCACTTGCCCTTGACTGACTTGCTCACTGAGCTGCGGCAGCAAGTCCTTGACCTGCTGCTGCGCCCGAAAACTCTGTTTGAGCCCGGTTTCGATGCGCTCCCACATCCAGGCCAGGGCCTGCTTTTCGCGTCGCAGCGCGAATTTGCCATTCGCTGTCTGCAGCGCTTTGAATTCACTCACCTCAGTCCAGAAGGCATCCACCCCCTGCCCCAGCAAAGCACTGATTTTGACCACATGGGGATGCCACAGCTTTTCATCGAAATGGGCATGGTCGGGGTTGCCATGCAAACCTAACAAACGCAGCGCACTGGTGATTTGTGCCTCGGCACGCGTGGCAGCATTTGCGTCGATGTCGGCTTTGTTGATGAGCACCAGATCGGCAATTTCCATCACGCCTTTTTTGATGGCTTGCAAATCGTCGCCTGCATTGGGCAGCTGCAGCAAACAAAACATGTCGGTCATGTTTGCCACAGCGGTCTCACTCTGACCCACACCCACGGTTTCGACGATCACCACGTCGTAACCCGCAGCTTCGCACACCAACATGGACTCTCGCGTTTTCTCGGCCACACCGCCCAAGGTGCCACTGCTAGGGCTCGGACGAATGTAGGCATCAGGGTGCACGCTCAAGTTCTCCATGCGGGTTTTGTCACCCAGAATGGAGCCGCCGGATACTGTGCTTGAGGGATCCACCGCCAGCACCGCCACGCGATGGCCCTGCTGGATGAGGTACAGGCCCAAGGCTTCGATAAACGTGGACTTACCCACACCGGGCACACCGCTGATGCCCAAGCGGAATGACTTGCCCGTGTGCGGCAGCATGGCGGTGAGCAACTCGTCGGCCAAAGCGCGGTGGTCAGGGCGAGTGGACTCGAGCAACGTGATCGCTTTGGCCATGGCACGGCGCTGCACGGGGGCGTCCCCGTGCACGATGCCTTGCAAAAGCTGGTCAGGTGTCACTCTGCGTTCCCGCAAGCCACAGAGCAATCAGCCCTGCGCCTTTTTGATTTGTTCCAACACATCTTTCGCGCTGGCTGGAATAGGCGTACCAGGGCCGTACACGCCCTTGACGCCGGCCTCGTACAGCATGTCGTAGTCCTGGCGCGGGATCACGCCGCCCACGAACACGATGATGTCGTCGGCGCCCTGCTTCTTGAGCTCGGCAATGATGGCCG
>CAZPTM010000245.1:0-2484 GCA_964589665.1 uncultured Limnohabitans sp.
CGACAGCCTGTCGGCGGCCTTCAACAACCTGGCCGAGCGCGAAGAGCTTACCCAGTCGATCCTGATTTATGCGTAACGTATTGATTTTAAACAATAATTTTGGAAATATACGGTATAATTTCTCCCAATTTCAAGGCCCTGTTGCATTGTTTTCTGGGAGTTTCTGATGTTTCAAGATCGTGGCACCGAAGACTTTTTCCGCCTGCGCTTGGACATGATGCTGGACCTTCGTAGTCCCCTGGTCGTTTTGTCTTCCCATATGCCTTGGCAACAAATTGAAGCCTCAGTGGCCCACTTGTTTGCCCGCAAAGTCAAAGACGGTAAGCGCTTGCCTGATTTGGACTTGTTTGGTCAGGGCATACAGACGTTGCCCAAGAAGTCCAATGCCGGACGTCCTCGTGTGCCACTGCGCATCATGATTTCACTGCTGTACCTCAAGCATGCATTTAATGAAAGCGATGAGGGTGTCGTTGACCGTTGGGCGGAAACCCCGTCTTGGCAGTTCTTCTCGGGCTCGGTGTACTTTGAACAGCGCCAGCCTTGCGACGCCACCACATTGGTGAAGTTTCGCAAGATGCTGGGTGATGAAGGCGTTGAAGAACTGCTGGCACAGACCATCAATGCTGCGGTCAACATGAAGCTGATCAAGCCCGAGACTTTGAAGACGGTGGTGGTGGATTCAACGGTGCAGGAAAAGGCTATTGCCCACCCCACCGACAGCAAGTTGCTGGAGACGGCTAGGACCAAGTTGGTGGTTGCCGCCAAAGATGCCGGCATCGATTTGAAGCAAACCTACGCCAAGGAGGGCAAACGCCTGGCACACAAGATTGGCCGCTATGCCCATGCTCGCCAATTCAAGCGCATGCGCAAAGCCATCAAGCGCCAGTGCACGATGGTGGGCCGGTTGAAGAGAGACATCGAACGCAAGAGCTTGGTGCTCACTGAGGTGAGCGCGGCGGTCATGCAAGGACTGAACGAGTCTTTAAGCAAGACGGACACTTTGCTGAATCAGACCAAACGCATGAAGCGTAAGGACGGCACCCCCAAGCTGTACAGCTGGCATGCGCCAGAGGTCGAATGCATCAACAAGGGCAAGAGTCGGCGGCCATATGAATTTGGCTGTAAGGTCAGCATTGCCAGCACTTTGAAGGGCAACCTGATCGTTGGCGCCAAGGCCTTTCACGGTAATCCATACGACGGGCACACGCTCAACCCGCAGTTGGAACAAGTCACCATCCTGATGCAGGACAACAACGTCAAGCCGCACACTGTGTTCGTTGACCTGGGTTATCGCGGCGTGGATGGCGACAACCCAGGTATGAACATCATTCATCGTGGCAAAAGCAAGAGCATCAGCGAAGAAGAACGGAAATTGCTCAAACGCCGCCAGGCCATTGAACCCATCATCGGGCACGTCAAAGACGATCACCGCATGCGGCGTTGCCATCTCAAAGGCAAGATGGGCGATAGGTTACATGCGGTGCTGTGTGCCGCAGGCTTCAATATCAAATGGCTGCTGCGCATGATCGCCAAGAAGGGGGTGACTTTCTTGCGATTTGTTTTTTTGCGTTTGAAAGAGATTGGCCTTGCTGGTGTGTATGGCCTCTCATGGGCGGGATTTGCGGCCAGATTGATCTCGGCGGTCAAATCCGAGCTGGGGAGGGCTCCACACGAGGCGGTGTTGCCATCGGCGTCAGGCTTGGCAACGACTTGAAATGAATAAATCAGGGACGACCACATAGTCCCCCTGGCCTTTGTCAGTGGTATCCCAATAATCCCCACCTGCAAGCCATCGGCTGCCCCATTACCCCCTACCCGGTGGACTACCGCACGGGTCACGGCACACCGCTGACGGCGTATGCGCTGGTCGAAAGCCTGGGGCGCTGGCAGACCGCTTTGCATGAGTGGCTGGGGTTGGCGGTGTATGGGGTGACGCGGGGAGCGGGCACCGAGGGTCGCTGCGGTGAACAAATATCTACAATCGCAGATTTTTTTGACCTGCTTGAAAGAATCGATCCCGAATACCTGCGAGCGTAGATTTTGGTAGCGCAGCTGATCAGATTCAGATCATAATGTCTGCGATCGGAGGCATTTTCATGAAGCACACTATCCACTCGGCCGACGATCTCGGCGTGATTATTCGAGCCGTTCGCAAAAGCACAAAAGTGCGGCAGGACGATCTGGCCGCCATAGTCGGCGTGAGTCGACAATTTGCCGTGGACGTTGAAAAGGGCAAGCCCACGGTGCAGCTGGGCAGGGTCATGCGCTTGCTCAAAGAATTGGGGATCGAGCTCAGCGTGGAGATCCCATCAGAAGCGTCCAGGGAATTAGAGCGACTGCGCGAGCGACGCATCAAATCATCTGAAAAGAGCCCAGACGAAGGCACTCAAAAATGAGGAGTCTCGACGTCTACAACGACAACCGCCTGGTTGGGCACCTCTATGAGGGCGATGATCTGTGGCGGTTCGAATACGAGTCGGCCTG
>CAZPTM010000246.1:0-2477 GCA_964589665.1 uncultured Limnohabitans sp.
TTACCAGTGCGCTATCCCAGATCGGATGCCAAGTCGAAGACGATCAGCTTGAACGTCACCAAAGAGCGTGACGGACAGGTGCACCCCAATCACGATCATGTGCCTTCACGGGCGGGGCGGAACTTGGTGGCAGGCTTTCGCTCTCAGTTCGTTCAGGCTGATGGCAACGTATGGACGTGTGCGCTTTCTGGGCTTTCGCAACGCACTTTTAAGGACGAAACAGGCGCAATCCGAGTGTCTGGTCATGCTGAGACGATGCAGTTTCAAGACAGAAACACAGCCCATATTCCAAGTAATCGCCGCCAAGAGGCCAAGTGTTTGATCGCTGTGAGAAAGCATGCTCAAGCGGTTGAGCGATGAGCTGCCACTGCCTTGCGGTCAACTGAAACCCTCGGCAGATCTCGGCGCCAATCCTTCAGCGTTGCGCATGAGTCCGGTCTACACCCCGATGGGAGCGGGTAGACCTTTACGCGGGTGAGCCATGCCCCGCACGATAAAATCAAGTGACATATTCAGGAGTTTTGGTGATTTTTCGGTGCCTTTGGCTGTTTTTTTTGCTGATTTCAGGCGCGGGCGTACATGCAGCTCGGGCCGCACCGTTGGATTCGGGTGCGATTCTTCAGCAGCTTGATCGAGAGAAGCAGTCTCGGCGATCGATTGCGCCATTTCCCAAGCCGGCAGAACCCCAGCCAGTGAACGCTGAGGCGGGCGCATTCACGGTTTTGATCTCAGCCGTCCAATTTCGCAACAATTTGAATGTGTCCTCGTCGGAATTGCAGGCGTGGTTTGCGCGGTATATGGGGCGAACATACACGTTCAGCGGCCTCGAACAACTGGCCGGCCAAGTGGGTGAAAAGTACCGCAGCGAAGGTCTGTGGGCCAAGGGTGTTTTGCCGGAGCAGAGCCTGAAGGACGGGCTGCTCGTGATTGATGTAGTAGAAGGCAAACTTGGTGACGTGCAGATCGAGCACAAAGAGTCGCCATTAAATTTCAGCGAAGCGAGAGCCTACGAGTTCGCTCGCTCAGGTCAAGTGAATGGCGGTGTGTTTAGCATTCGGGCGTTTCAACGCGCCATCAAGACCCTTGACGCAGTCCCTGGCGTGACCGCTTCGGCTGTCTTGAAGCCTGGAACCCAAATGGGCTACACCGATGTGGTCGTCAGGATGGCAAATACGCCGCTGCAGTCTGGCAGCGTACGCCTTGACAACCATGCGTCGCGCGCGACCAGCAGTGGCGGGTTGCGGGGGTCTGCATATGTGAATTTGGATGGATCGTTCCGGCAGGGCGAGCAGTTCAACCTTCAATTTGTTCACTCCCGTGGCACAGATGTGCTGACACTTGGGGCGACCATGCCGTTCGATTCAGACGGCGCACGTTGGGGCAGTGACGCGACCCTGCTGCGCTATAAGCTGGGGGAGCCGCTGACTGCCTTTGGCGGACACGGTGACTCGCGTGTGAACAATATCTTTTTTGATCAGCCTTTTCGGAATGACGACACAGCGACGATCCGAGCCAGGTTGAATTACGCGACAAAGGAGTTCAGCAATCAATTCTCTGGCCAGACCTATTCTCAAAAGAGCCTGCAATCCTTGACCACTTCAATCTTGGCTTCGTGGCCGGACCAGGTGGGAGGTGGCGCTACGAATGTCATGTCTGCAAGCTTGACATTGGGTTCTTTGGATGTGAACGGGTTCGCTGATGACGCGGGCTCAAGTGGGGCCTTCAAAAAACTCAATCTGCTTTTCAATCGAGCCCAATACATCACTGACCAGGACGAGATTTTTCTAGCAATGACGGGTCAGTACAGCCGCAATAACTTGGATTCATCAGAAAAGATGTCGCTGGGTGGCCCAACAGGCATCAGGGCCTATCCAGTTGGTGAGGCGTCTGGCGACTTGGGGTTGATCGCAACAGTTGAATGGCGCCGTCAGATCGCAGAGGACGTGCAGGGCGTTTTGTTTTGGGATCACGGTGTGGTGACTCAAGACGCAATGCCGTATGCCGGTCAAGCCAGCCCGCGTCGCCTTCAACTTCGTGGGGCGGGCGTTGGTGTGAAGTGGCAACTCAGTGAGGGGCTCGAGTTTTTCGCACAAGTGTCATCCAGGATCGGAACGAATCCAGCGGCCGATGGCGCAGGTTTGGACACCGACGGGTCAAAGCGTGACCCTCGTGCGTGGTTCAGTTTGGTCAAGCAGTTTTAACGATGAAGCAAATTTACCGATTCATTTGGAGGGCCGCTCAAGGTTGCTTTGTCCCGGTGGCAGAGTTTGCAAGCACGAAGGGTTGCGCAAAGTCCAGCCGCGGAGTGATGGGGTGGACAATGCCGCAACTCAAGCTGAGGACCATTGGCGCTGGGTTGCTTGTTGCGTCTTTTCAGGTAAGGGCGATCGACAGCACTGAATTGCCCACCGGCCCGTCGCTGGCGCATGGAATTGCCGCCGTCATCGTGTTCGTATGCTCGGCAGATGGTCGCTTGC
>CAZPTM010000247.1:0-2472 GCA_964589665.1 uncultured Limnohabitans sp.
GATTGCTTCACTGCGTTCGCAATGACGGGTAGCGTCATCGCGAGCGAAGCGTGGCGATCTGCATGGAGATTGCTTCACTGCGTTCGCAATGACGGGGAGTGTCATCGCGAGCGAAGCGTGGCGATCTGCATGGAGATTGCTTCACTGCGTTCGCAATGACGGAGGGTGTCATCGCGAGGCCAAAGGCCGTGGCGATCTACATGGAGATTGCTTCACTGCGTTCGCAATGACGGGGAAGGGCGCGCTTCAGGACAGAAGGCGCGAGGTGCGGGGGACGTGCGCCATCAGGAACTCCATTTGGTCGGCCAGGATGCGGCGGTTGCGCAAGATGAAGTCTTCCCACAGGCTGGGCACATAGGGGGTGTAGAGCAGCGGCATGTTGGCCTGCTCGGGTGTGCGGTCGCGTTTGCGGTGGTTGCAGGCTTTGCAGGCGGTGACCACGTTCATCCAGTGGTCTTGGCCGTTTTGTGAGACGGGAACGATGTGTTCGCGGGTGAGTTCGGCTTCGTGGAAATGGTCGCCGCAGTAGGCGCACACATAGCGGTCGCGGGTGAACAGCTTGGTGTTGGTCAGGCCCGAGCGCAGCTCAAAAGGGTTGATCTTGGGCACGCCCTTGGTGCCGATGATGCTGTTGACGGTGATGATGGATTGTTCGCCGGTGATGGCGTTGTGGCCGCCATGGAACACGGCCACTTGCTGGCCGACCTCCCAGCGCACTTCGTCGGCGGCGTAGTGCAACACGGCTTCTTCGAGCGAAATCCAGGACTGGGGCAGCCCTTGCGCCGACAGTTTGAGAACCTTCACACACGCCTCCAATCAACAGCCATAAAGACACTGACACGGGTTCGTGAGTCGCGACCTGGATGTGGGCGGGAGCCAGCAGGCCGGGCTCGGTCACAATATAACCCTTAAATTTCTCAAATTCATGACACGGACGACATGAAAGTCTTTCGCGGTTTTCACCACCCTGAGCTGGCACCGGCCTGCGCGCTGACCATCGGCAACTTTGATGGCGTGCACCGTGGCCACCAGGCCATGTTGGCGCTGCTACGCAACGAGGCGGCGCACCGGGGTGTGCCCAGCTGCGTCATGACGTTTGAGCCGCACCCGCGTGACTACTTTGCCGAGGCGCAAAAAAAGCCCGAGCTGGCGCCTGCCCGCATTGCCACCTTGCGCGACAAGCTGCTGGAGCTGGAGCGCTGCGGCGTGGATCAGGTGGTGGTGTTGCCGTTTGATGCCCGGCTGGCCAGCCAGACGCCGCAAGCTTTTATTGAAGAAGTGCTGCTCCAGGGCCTGGGCGTGCGTTATGTGCTGGTGGGTGACGATTTCCGTTTTGGGGCCAAACGGGCGGGCGACTACGTCATGCTGGACCAGGCCGGCCAGATGCTGGGCTTTGATGTGGCCCGCATGAACAGCTACGAGGTGCATGGCCTGCGCGTGTCGAGCTCGGCCGTGCGCGACGCCCTGAGCGAAGCACGCATGCAGGACGTGGCCACCTTGCTGGGGCGCCCCTACAGCATCAGCGGCCATGTGGTGCACGGGCGCAAGCTGGGCCGAGAACTGGGCGCCACGCACGAAGGTGCGGGCAACGGCTTTCGGACCCTGAATTTACGTTTTTCGCACTGGAAATCGGCCGCCAGCGGCATCTTTGCCGTCGAGGTGCATGGCCTGACGCCAGAGCCCCTGGCGGGTGTGGCCAACCTGGGCATTCGCCCCTCGCTGGACCCGAATGATGTCAACGGTGGCCGGGTGCTGCTGGAGACCCATGTGCTGGACTGGCCTGCCGACCTTGGGGGCGAAGGGGGCTACGGTAAAATCATCCGCGTGGATCTGCTGCACAAACTCCATGACGAGCTCAAATACGACAGTCTGGATGCCCTGACAAAAGGCATCGCCCAGGACTGCGAGAATGCGCGCGCCTGGTTTGCCTCGCGCCATGGTGAGACCCATCGCCAGACCACCCGCGACCGAATTTGACGCTCTCGCCGTCCGCCTGAGCAGGCATGCCCTGCACTTCTTCGCCCCTTGGGCTCCTTGATTTTTGCGGTCCCTTTCTTGCCGCACCGAGTTTCCAGCCATGTCTGACCAAACCCCTGATTACCGCTCCACCCTGAACCTGCCCGACACGCCCTTCCCGATGCGTGGCGACCTGCCCAAGCGCGAACCCGCCTGGGTGCAGGAATGGAACGACAGCGGCCTGTACCGCCAGCTGCGCGAAGCCCGCAAGGGCGCCCCGCTGTTTGTGCTGCACGACGGCCCGCCGTATGCCAACGGCAAGCTGCACATTGGGCACGCGCTCAACAAAGTGCTCAAGGACATGATCGTCAAGAGCCGCCAGCTCGCGGGCTTTGACGCGCAGTACATCCCCGGCTGGGACTGCCACGGCCTGCCCATTGAAAACGCGATTGAAAAACTGCATGGCCGAAACCTCAGCCGCGACGACATGCAGGCCAAAAGCCGCGCCTTTGCCAC
>CAZPTM010000248.1:0-2462 GCA_964589665.1 uncultured Limnohabitans sp.
TTGCACTTTTCAGGACCGCGCCGCAGCGCAGCCCAGAGAAGGGCAAAAGAAAACGGCCCCCGAAGGGGCCGCTCCATGTCGCGTGGGGTCTGGGTCAGAGGCTGTTGAAGACCTCGTTGGCCAGTTCCGTGGCCTTCCGCTCGTCGGCTTCGGCCCGCGCCCCAGCGTCAGCCGCAGCCTGACGCGCAGCCTTCAGTTCGCGCATGTAATCCTCGAACTGGTCCCAGTCCGACTGCTCGAACTTGCTGGGCTTGAACACGCCCTGCACCTTCTGGCCGTTCTCGTCCTTGCGGGTGGTGAACTTGCCCACCAGCGCCTCGGCCATCTGGCGCATGACATCCTTGTCAGCCTCGCCGGACACGCGCTTGGCCAGCTTGTTCTCGCTGTCGATGTTCTCGGCAAGGAGCATGTCCTTGACCAGTTCCGGCGTGGCCTGCGTGGGGAAATCGAACTCGCGCAGCGCACCCACGCTGTTCTCCACGTACCGCTTGACGGATGCTTCCTTGACGCCTGCGTCTTCAAGCAGCCCCTTGCGGATGATGTTGGCGGTGGCGCGGGGCAGGTTGCCCTTGACCAGCTTCGTGCCGACCAGCGAGGAAATCAGCAGCGCATAGGCGCTGATCTTCTGGTCGTTCGCCTGCTTCTGGCTTTCCTTCGCGTCACCCTTGAAGGTGGCGATCTGCTTTTCGGCGTTGGCGATGCCAGCGAACACGGTGCTGTCGATGGTGGCGGTCTGTGCGTTCATGGTTTCTCTCCTCAGAGGTTGTGGGTCACTTGGTTCTGCTGCGGACCCGAAGCATGCGGCGGCAGTCCTGCGAGACTGCCAGCGGATGCATCGAACGCGCAAGGGGGCGAATGGTGCCGCCCCCTGCATCTTCTCTTCGTCAGTCGCAACTGTCGCGCACCGACACGCTGGCGATCCATTCGCTGCCGCGCTGCCAGACGCGCACCGTGGGGTCATAGCCCCACATCGACTGGCGGTACTGATCCGCCCACTCCTGCGCCTCCGCCTCGCTGGCAAAGGTCTTGTCGAACTCACGCGCTGCCATCAGAAGCCCTCCTTCTTGCGGGGCGCATGGGCGGTGTACTGCACCTCGCCCACCCACCAGTCGCACCCCTCGAACACCCGCTCCAGCTTCTCGCCCTCGTAGATGGCGACCTCGCGGCTGTCGTAGAAGCGAACGGTGGTCGCGCCACCAATGACCTCCTTGCGGACCAACATGTACTTCATGGTCACACCTCCACGGCGAAGGGCGGCACGGGCAGGCTGACCGCCTGACGCTGGCCGAAGGTTGCGAGTTCACGGTCGCGCAGAGCGACCAGCATTTGTGCCGACATGGCATGTCTCCCAAGATGATTGCCCCGCTGGGCATTCGTGCATCAGCGCACGTATCGACACCCCGAAGGGTGCCGTTAGATGTGCTGATCAGGCGGCGCGTTTCCGCGCCAGAAGCTTCTCCGTTTCTTCCTTCGCGATCCGAAACAGCAAATCCTGTTCCGGCGTAAAGAAGATCATCTGGCCGACCGAAACCTTAAACGGGTTCATCACCAGCATCGCCCCCTGCCAGTAGGCGGCGGCAAGCGTCCCCATGGGGGGGCATTTCGATTTCAGCTTCCCCTTGCGGGGGCCGCTTTGGCACACCGCCTCGCGATGGGCGGCGTTGATGTGTTCTTCGGTAAGCTTGGTCATGTCGATGTGCATTGTGGTTTCCTCCTGAATTGAACCACCACAGCACCCGACAGAGCCGGATGCTGGAATTGTTCAATTGCTCTTTTCCTCCCTTCAGCTTTTCCTTCGGCCTTGCCTGTTCACCCAGAGGATCAGGGGGGTGGAGACCCTGACTGTCTGGCAGGCAAGCACCACTGGTACTTGCTGTCGTTCGGTCCCGTTACTGCGGGTACTACCTCTGCCCTATCCGTGGGCTTATGGCGCAGGGGGGTTGGCATCGCTGCCCTATATCTCGGTCCGGCCCTGTTCCGGCTGTCACTCTGTCGGTTCACCCTGTGGCGGCTGGGGCTGTGGCACGGGCCGCTTCGGGTTCACTCGGTCACTGGGTACGTCCTCTTCGTACCCGCAGCCTTTCCTGTCTGTCAACAGCCGACATACAGGCTGTCGTGTCGTGACATACGATTTCTGGCCAGAAGGCCAAAAGCGTGACTTATATGTCACGGTTTGACACACGCATAAGGTGAGTGCCGTTTCTGAGCTGTTCGAAAACCCCCTAAAAACGGGCCGAAAAATGGGTCTAAGTTATTGATTGCAAAGGTGTTTCAACCGAATGGCGGAGGCGCAGGCTGTTTCACGTTATGGGCGAGTGCCACACAACCGCTGGCCAACTGGACCTGTTTTGCCGACCTTCAAATCCCAGATCGTCTTTTGATTTCAAGCACTTAGCCGAAATCGCCTTTCAAGCTGGCGTGACACATCGACAGGATCGCGCCCGACCCAAGCGCAGCGCCAG
>CAZPTM010000249.1:0-1170 GCA_964589665.1 uncultured Limnohabitans sp.
CGGGGCCGCCCTTGCGCGGGATCTTTTCGCCCGCAGCCACATCGATCACGTAGATCGTCAGGTCACTCAGCTCGGGGCTGAAGGTGGCGGCAAGGTTGTCACCGCCGCTTTCCACGAACACGATGTCGGCGTCGGGGAACTTCTCCAGCATGCGGTCAATCGCTTCAAGGTTGATGGAGGCGTCTTCGCGAATCGCCGTGTGCGGGCAGCCCCCGGTCTCCACGCCCATGATGCGTTCGGCCGGCAGCGCGCCACTGATGGTCAGCAGGCGCTGGTCTTCCTTGGTGTAGATGTCATTGGTGATGGCGATCAGGTCCCACTTTTCGCGCATGTGCTTGCACAGCATCTCGAGCAGGGTGGTCTTGCCCGAGCCTACAGGCCCGCCAATGCCCACGCGCAGGGGCGGCAGTTTCTTGGTGCGGTTCGGGATGTGATGAAGAGCGGTCGAGTGGGCAGTCATGATCGGAAGAGTCGTGAATATTGGGTTTCGTGGCGGGACGACAAGATGGCCAGCATGGGGCTGAAGGCCTGACGCGTCTCGTCGCTGCGGGTGAGGGCGATGTGCACCGCCTCGGGAATGGTGCGGGCGAGCACCGCCAGCATGCGCTGGCCGCTGCTCTGGCCCAGGGGCACGGCTTTCAGCGCGGCCTGCGTCATGTTCTCGGCCCAGCCAAAGGCATAGGCCTGCAGGGCCTGGTCGAGTGGAGCCTGGCTGCAGGCCAGGGCCAGCGCGTAGGCCAGCGGGTAGGTGGGCGGCAGGTTGGCAAGACATTGCAGCGCCTCGGGGCTGGCTTGTCCCAGGTTGCGTAACCAATCGAGCAGGGATCGGCCCATCTGCTCGGCTTGCAGGCGCATTTCGCTGCTTTCACGGGTGGCGTGAACCCAAGCGCTGAGCGTTTGCAGGCGCTGTGCATCCATGGCTTGCCAGGCGGGCACGGCCTGTGCCATGGCCGCCATGTCGCCGCGGGCCTGCGTGAGCAGCAGTTGATCAAGCAGCCATGCCGTGCAACTGGCTTCGTCGTGCACCAGGCCATGGTCGATGGCGGCTTCCAGCCCTTCGGAATACGAGAAGCCGCCAACAGGCAGGGCGGGCGACGCAAGCCAGATGAGTTGTAGAAGCGAAGTGGTGCTGTGCAGAGATGGCCGCGTCGCTTCGCTTCTCGCCATGAC
>CAZPTM010000249.1:1270-2460 GCA_964589665.1 uncultured Limnohabitans sp.
GTCATCGCGAGCGTAGCGTGGCGATCTCTTGTTTGCGTCAGTGTGCATGGTCGTGCGGATGGCTGTGTCCATGTCCATGCCCGTGGTCATGTCCCATCATGGCGTTGTCGCCATAGGCGCCGCCTTCGGGCTCAAACGGCTCCTGCACTTCGGCCACCGTCATGTGCATGGCGCGCAGCATCTCGGCCAGCACATGGTCGGGTTCGATCTTGAGGTGGTCGGGTTGCAGCTCGATCGGCACATGGCGGTTGCCCAGGTGGTAGGCGGCGCGCATCAGGTCAAAGGGGGTGCCGTGCTCGCTGCAAAAGGTGATGCGCAGCACCGTTTGCGGTGCGGCCTCCACGCACACCAGCGAGCCGTCTTCGGCCACCAGCACATCGCCACCGCGCACCACGGTGCCGCGCGGCAGGAACACGCCGAGCTGGCGGCCTGTGCTGTCGGTGGCGTCAAAGCGGCTTTTACAGCGCGTGTCCCAGTCCAGCGTGACCGAGGCGGCGCGCTGGATCAGGACTTTGGCCAGTCCCTGGCCCTGGGGCATGCGTTTGGAACAGATCAGCATCAGAACAAAAAGTAGCGTTGGGTCATGGGCAGGCTGGCTGCAGGTTCGCAGGTCAGCAGCATGCCATCGGCGCGCACCACATAGGTTTGCGGGTCCACCTCCATGCGCGGCGCGTAGGCATTGTGGACCATGTCCTGCTTGCGCACGCTGCGGATGTTCTTAACTGCAGAGAGTGTCTTGACCAGGCCATAGCGTTCGCCCACGCCCGCCTGCAACCCAGCCTGCGACACAAAGGTCAGCGAGCCTTTGGCCAGCGCGCCACCGAAGCTCCCGAACATGGGGCGGTAGTGCACGGGCTGCGGCGTCGGGATCGAGGCATTGGGGTCACCCATGGCCGCCAGCGCGATGAAGCCGCCCTTCATGACGATGGCGGGCTTGATGCCGAAAAACGCTGGCTTCCAGATCACGAGATCGGCCCATTTGCCCACCTCGACGCTGCCCACCTCGTGGCTGATGCCGTGGGCGATGGCCGGGTTGATCGTGTACTTGGCGATGTAGCGCTTAACGCGCGCGTTGTCGTGGCGGTCGGTATCGCCCTCCAGCTTGCCGCGCTGCACCTTCATCTTGTGGGCCGTCTGCCAGGTGCGGATGATGACTTCGCCCACGCGGCCCATGGCCTGGCTGTCGCTGC
>CAZPTM010000250.1:0-2460 GCA_964589665.1 uncultured Limnohabitans sp.
GCCCATCAACGTCCATTGTCCATTCACCCGCTTGAGCTTGATGCGGGTGCGCTGGGCCTCTGCAATGCTCAGATTCGGGGGCAGGGCAATGCCTTGAAGTTGCAGGCGCCCGTCTTGGTCGCGCGTGGGAATGCCTTCTAGGTCGATCTCATCGTCCTCGGCGAAGGCCGGCGGGTGGGCGTCGGCGTGTCGTGCGATGACGTCGGTATATTCCCAGCGGTTGGCGTCGATCCAGAACGACAGGGTGGCGCCCTCGCTGGGGTTCAACGCCGATACATCTTGCACGCTCACCGTCCAGCCGTTGGCCAAGCTCAGTGTGTTGGGGGCGCTGCTGGCCTCCCAGCTTGCGACGATGCCGCTGATCAAGACGGCGCTGTGATCGCCGCTGGCGGCCTCTTCAATGCGCGTGGCTTGAAGCTGCCATGGCCCGTCGGTGGTTTGAACCCAGTGCCCAAAGATGCGTGCCCAGTCGCCGGCTTGCAGCGCGTCTGCCACCACGGTTTGGGCCGCGTCGATTTGGACGTTTTGGCCCATGACGCGCATCGCCTTATCGCTGACTTGCTCAACTGGGCCAATGAGCTGAGGGGTGATGCGAATAGCGGTGGCCGCGCCCTGGTCATCAAGCGTGACTTGGACCTGTTGCCCAATGGCTGCGAGGGCGTCTTGCGTCTGGCCGTTGGCATCGCCTGCTTCAATGCGTGCGTTGCTGTCGTCGTACTCGACGCCATTGACCCAAATGCTGCCAAAGTCGGTGACCGTGCCCCAGGCGATGCCGGTGCCGCCGGTGCCCACACCGCCAGCCACACTGGACGAGCCGCCACCGCAAGCGCTGAGTGCGCTTGCCAACAAAAAAATGAGTGCGTGACGAATGTTCATGGGCGTGGCTTGGGCGCGGATTCAGCGGCAGAAAAGCTGTACATGCCGCTTCGAAAGCGCTGGGGTTCAGGGGTTTGTTGGTCTTGTTCGCAATAGGCGGTGGCCGCCTGAACAAGCTGCGGCAGCACGGCTTGGTTCCACAGCTGGCGGGCCAGCGCATGCAGCGCAGCCACCGACTCGCTGGAGAGCCCATCAGCGAATACGCTTTGTTCCAAAAACGGCGGGGCCTCTGTTGTGGCCAAGTTGTTGACGCCGGCTTGCAAGTGGTCGGCCACGGCGCCAGCGAGCAGCTGGCGGGCTTCGCGGGTGTGACGGGCAACGGCCATGCCTTGAGCCCGCAATCGCACCTCGCTGCCTTGCGCTTCGACTTGCTCCAAGCGCAGCAGCTCTTGCCAAACGGCTCGGTGATGAAAATCGCTGGACACCGAGGTGACGAGGGCTTGAAAGCTGGGTGCGGGGCCGTCAAACGGCATGCGCTGCGGCCACTGGGTATCGCCGCGCCAGCGCGCCAGCACGCGGCTGGCGGGACTCGGCTTGCCCATGGCGTGGGTGCTGGCGTGCAGGGCGGCGAGATCTTGTTGATGGCTTTCGCGCAAAGCGCGCACGTCTTTGCGGTGCAGGCCAGAGCGCAGGCTCAGGGCCGAGTCGCTGGTGCTTTGCGCGTGGTGCTGTGCCTCTTCGAGCGCGGCGGCATAAAACAAGGGCTTGAGCATGGCCGCCCATTCCGCGTGGCCCACGCCGTGACGCACCAACCACTGCACCAAGGGGTAGGCGACGGTGGTGGCTTCAGGCAAAGCAGACGGCTGGGGCGTGTTCATGGGTTTGGAGTATATGGGAAAATTTCCCATATTTACAGCAATGCGAAAAAACCGGCTGATGCCGGTCAGTCGGTCAGTATTGGGCTTCAACCAGGCGTGAATCAGGCCTCCATGGCAGCCGTGCCTGTTGGCGAGACCCGCAGATCCCGGGTCGTCGCATCGTGCAGGGCGGGGCAATCGCCAGACTGACCTCAGTGGCGTGCGCCTCGATCTATTTCCCGACCCTGCAGCAGCCCGCGGGTGGGCTGTTGCCTTTGTCTCTTCAAAGCAGCGCAGGTGTCGATGCGGTCTGCATGATCTCGCGCACCATCGACATGGAGCGCAAGCGCAGGTCTACGTCATAGACGTCGCTGACCATGATGAATTCATCAGCTTGCGTGAGGTCGGCCAGGTGTTGTAGGCCGCGCTGCACCGTGTCGGGCCCGCCGACGACGGCCGCAGCCAGAAAGTCTTCCACGGCGGCGAGCTCTTGCGGGTGAAGGCTCTCGAGGTAGTTCTCAACGGGCAGGGGGAGCTTGCCGCGTCGGCCGGTGACGATGCCGTGCACACGCTGGTAAAGGCTGGAGGCCAGGTATTGCGCCTCGTCATCGCTGGGCGCGGCCACGACTTGCACGCCGACAGCTGCGTGCGGTTTGGCCAGCCGGGCAGAGGGTTTGAAGCTTTGGCGGTAGATGGCCAAGGCTTGCAGCAACAGGCGCGGGGCGAAGTGTGCGGCAAACGCATAGGGCAGCCCGAGTTCGCCCGCGAGTTGGGCCGAGTACAGGCT
>CAZPTM010000251.1:0-2453 GCA_964589665.1 uncultured Limnohabitans sp.
AGCTTGTTTTGCATGTCCTCGAGGTCATCACTGACCACGAAATCAGCCATGCTGGCAAGAATAGATTTTTCCGTTGCTTCGGGCAGGTGCACCAGCCGGATGATTCTTGTTTCCTCACCAACTTTTTGGCAGATGGCGTATTCGAACTCGCCTTGTTTGCCGTTTTCAGGAACAAGGTCCAGATACTGATCGCTGCCCGATGGAGCCACTTGTGCAACCTTTGCATTGGCCATCAATATCTTCTTGAGCATGTCGATTTTTTTACCCTTATGCTCTTTTGAAATTTTCGCTGTTTGTGCCTCGTCCTCTGTCGCCGTAACCTTAGCAAGACCGCCGCGTCGCTCAATATATGCAGACAACTCATCTCCCGCTAAGTCCTCTTGGTAAGCCACCTCCAAGACACGCGAGTAGTTGTAGACCGTTTGGCGATCCTTGGGCAGGATGAAACGCACAATGGTTGTCAGCCACGGCGTGTTGGCCTGTGTCTTGATTTCCTGCTTTTCCTCCAACACTTTGATCATGCGTTTGAGCACAGCCTCACGCAGCGGCGACGCATCAATCTGTAGCGCGTAGCTGTAGATGGCCCCCAGCAGCTTGTAGAGCTCCTTGTTGCCCTTGATGACGTAGGTCTGGTGATACCGGTCTTCCATCAGTGACAGGTTTTTTGCCTGGATGATGAAAGATTCGATCGAGGCGTCTTCCCCGGTCTTGTCTGATGGCCGTGCGTCTGATGAGCCACCCATGACGCGGTTCATCAGCAGCCCAAATGACAAGTCATCAGCGATTGCCGCTGGATTGGCTTGCTCGGCCCCAATAGCGGCGCCTTCTTTTTGCTGGTCAGTTTGATTTACGGTGTCCATAATCTTCTCACTTCCATATCGGTTTGTTGCCGGTCGTAATTGGCCGGTCAATCAACTTTGCAGCGAGAAAAGAACGAATCACTCCCACTTTTGAGGGGGTGCAAAAAAGGGAGTTGTTTTCTTGGATCTTGGTGTATGGGACAACCAGGGCATCAGCGTGACTGGCTGGTTGCGCAAGCTGATGAGTGTCCGAAGCACACGGCGCAAAGCACCTTGGCGCTGGCTTCGGTCAGCTACCTCGTGCCTTGGTTTGAATGTTTGAAACTGTCCAAAACTACTGGCCTGGAATTCATCAATGCCCTGGCGCCAGAGCTTTGCATGGACCAGTTGGGTGTCTTTGCCGAGGACACATTCGACGCCTGGTGGCTGGGAGAGGGTTTTAGGCGCATGGGCGCAGGAATCACTTCAGTCAAGCTGATTCATCCCAGCAAGCAAAACAATTGGCAAGCGGGCTTCACGACCCAGATGCGATTGCCACCAGAGGTCAATCAACGCGAGGTCTTGTTCTTGATGAATGAACTGCGTAGCTATGCGCCGGGGCGTCTCTCCAGCAGCCCCTTGCTTTGGCATGGCTGGAAGACACGTTTGACGGCGCCAATGTTGAGCCTATACCTGAAGGTGTTTCGCTTGGTACAGGAGCAGCCCACTGCGATTGCCGATCGCGTATTCAGGGTAGGGGAGCAGTTGAACCTCGCGCCTAAGCTCAAGCTCAGAAGTCGTGACACCGACGGTGAGCGCAAGAAAAAGCGCGAAGGTATCACGCATGAGGCATCAAGATATTTCATCAATGGCAAGGCCTTGATGATCAATGCGGTCTTGGGTGATTTTCCCAACATCAAGATGCCCAAAGAGTTGGTTCAAAAACGCCGTGCGGCAAAGCCAGAACACAAGATCAGCAAATATGAACGATGGGATACTGGAGCAACGATTCGATCGGCATGATCACGCCAACTCCACGGCGGCCTTTAACTGAGTTGGGCTGCTGTAAAGATACGCGGCAGTAGTACTAATTGAGCGGTGACCAGCCAGTGCTTTGAGCAAGTGAATGGCGGTGCCTTTGTTGGCCAGGTTTGTAAGAAAGCTGCGGCGACCACTGTGGCTGGTCGCTCCATCAAGACCGGCGCCTCGATACATGAGCCCTACCGTCTGTGTCAAGGTGTTGGCGGTAAAACCCTCACGCACACTTTTTTGGCTGTAAAAAACCGGGTAGCTAGGGTCTACATGGCGTCGGTATTCGTTGGCGTAAGCCTGCAGTTCTTCGCGCAATCGCTTGCTCAAAAACACGGTGCGCGCATGCTTGCCCTTGGTCATTTCTGGCAACAAGCGAACCTCTTCTTTGATGGTGTCACTGCTGGTCATGACGTCTGACCAACGCAAGCTGGCGACCTCTCCAATGCGCAGGCCCGCCAAGTGTGTGAGCAGCAGGATGGCGCGGTTGCGTCGAGCATGCCTGCGGGTGCCAACCCAGGCCAAAACATGCTCAACTTCTTGGCTGTTCAGTGCTCTTGCTTGTGCCATCTGTGCGCTCCTGAAAATCTTGCTTTTCGTGTGCACACAGTATGTTTTCTTAGATTTATCTGGGCAACCGATTGG
>CAZPTM010000252.1:0-2445 GCA_964589665.1 uncultured Limnohabitans sp.
GGCGAGACGTACACAAACGCCGCCTTCACCGGCTCGGCAGCCGTTGCAGAAGAGATCAAGGAAAAGGGAGAAATAAAACAGGCGGCCGCGAGCGCGGCTACGAGGTTTTTGTACATGGTAGTCCTCTACATGGCCCCGGACATTGAACAAAACAAAACCCGCCGGGGCGCGGGTTCAACGTTGGATTATAGCCAAGCGCATGAGTACAAAAAAACAAAGGGCTGCCGAAGCAGCCCTTGTTCAGACACTCGCAGGCAGATTACTTGCCGCCAGGAATCTTGCCTTCCACGCCCTTGACGTAGAAGTTGATGCCACCCAGGAAGCCGTCATCGGCCACTTTGTCCTTGGCCAGCACTTCCTTGCCATCCTGACCCACGATGGGGCCTTTCCAGATTTCAAAGCTGCCGTCTTTCAGACCCGCCTTGACTTCGTCGAGCTTGGCCTTGGCGTCAGCGGGCACATCGGCAGCTACAGAGACGAAGTCAATCGCACCTTCTTTCACGCCCCACCATGAAGCCTGGTTACCGGCCCACTTGCCGTCGAGCGCTTCACGCACGGCCTTGACGTAGTAAGGACCCCAGTTGATCACGGCAGAACCCAGGTGGGCTTTGGGGCCGTAGGCACTCATGTCACTGTCCCAACCGAAGGCACGCTTGCCCATTTTTTCGGCGGTTTGCAGCACGGCGCTGGAGTCGGTGTTTTGCATCAGCACGTCAGCGCCACCGTTGATCAGCGACGTCGCAGCTTCGGTTTCCTTCGGTGGGTTGAACCATTCGTTAACCCAGACCACTTTGGTCTTGACTTTGGGGTTGACCGATTGCGCGCCCAGGGTGAAGGAGTTGATGTTGCGGATCACCTCAGGAATTGGGATCGATGCAACCACACCCAGGGTGTTGGTCTTGGTCATCTTGCCGGCCACCACGCCTGCCATGTAGGCGCCTTGGTAGGTGCGGCTGTCGTAGGTGTTCATGTTGGCGGCGCGCTTGTAGCCGGTAGCGTGTTCGAATTTGACATCAGGCATGTCACCCGCGACTTTCAGCATGGGTTCCATGTAGCCGAAAGTGGTGCCAAAAATGAGCTTGTTGCCTTGCGAAGCCATGTCACGGATCACGCGCTCAGCGTCAGCGCTCTCGGGCACGTTTTCCACAAAGCTGGTGACCACTTTGTCACCGAATTCTTTTTCCACGGCTTTGCGGCCGTTGTCGTGTGCAAAGGTCCAACCACCGTCACCCACGGGGCCCACGTAGGCAAAGGCCACTTTCAGGGGCTCGGCCTTGGCCGGGGCAGCTGCAGCGGCAGGCGCCTCTTCTTTTTTGCCACAGGCCACCAAGGCTGCAGCGGTCACGGCCGTGATGGCCACCATCTTGATGATGGAACGCTTGGAAACGTCAGTCATGTCAGTTCCTTTAAGAACAAGGTAAAAAAAGCGGACAAACGGCTCATTATGAACCGGGATGGAACGGTTTCCCCAAAGATGCAGGCATGTTGATGCGGATCCAGGTGGGGTTTCGCGAAATGAGCGCGAGCACCACGATGGTGGCCACATAGGGCATAGCCGAGAGCGCCTGGCTGGGAATTTGTACTCCCAAACCCTGCAGGTGAAACTGCAGCATGGTGACACCGCCAAACAGATAGGCACCAAGCAAAACACGTGCCGGGCGCCAGGTGGCAAACGTTGTCAGCGCCAGCGCAATCCAGCCTTTGCCGGCCACCATGCCTTCGACCCACAGCGGGGTGTAGATGATGGAGATGTACGCCCCGGCCAGACCACACAAGGCGCCACCACCGATGACTGCGGCAAGTCGAATGCGGCGCACCGGGTAGCCCAGCGCATGCGCCGATTCGGGGGATTCGCCCACCGCACGCAGCACCAGACCGGTGCGGCTTTTGTACAAAAACCAGATCAGGCCCGCTGCCAGAGCCATGGCCACATACACCAAGGGATGCTGACGAAACAGGGCTGTGCCAATCCAGGGCAAGTCGCCCAGCACGGGCACTGAGAAATGCGGGCGCGGCGGCAGTTTTTCCTGAACATAGGCAATGCCCGCAAAGGCCGAGAAGCCGACCCCGAACAGGCTCAGGGCCAGACCTGTGGCGTATTGGTTTGTCCCCAGCCAAATCACCAGCATGCCAAACACGGCCGCCATCAATGCACCAGCGCCCATACCAGCTGCAAAGCCCAGCCAGTCGTTGCCGGTGTGCACCACCACAGCAAAGCCGGCAATGGCGGCGCACAGCATCATGCCTTCGGCGCCCAAGTTCACGATGCCTGATTTTTCGTTGATCAGCAGCCCCAAAGCCGCCAGCGCAAGTACGGTGCCAGCGTTGAGCGTGGAGGCCACAAGCAGTGCGTAGGTTTCCATGTCACTGCCCTTTCTGGCTGCGCACCCAGCGCAAACGGTACATCACCAAGGTATCGCAGGCCAGCAAGCAAAACAGCAGCAG
>CAZPTM010000253.1:0-2434 GCA_964589665.1 uncultured Limnohabitans sp.
GCGCCGAAATCGGGGTGGGGCCTTCCATCGAATCTGGCAACCACACATGCAGCGGAAATTGGGCTGACTTGCCCATGGCGCCGATGAACAAGCAAATGCAAATCACTGTCACCAGCATCCAATCGGTGCCCGGAAAGCTCAGCGCAGCCACTTGTTCAGATTGCGCAAAAACCTCGGTGTAATTCAAGGAGCCCGTGTAGGCAGCAACCAAGCCGATGCCCAGAATGAAACCAAAGTCACCCACTCGGTTCACCAAGAACGCCTTCATGTTGGCAAAAACTGCTGTTGAGCGGGTGTACCAAAAGCCGATCAACAGATATGAGACCACACCCACGGCCTCCCAGCCGAAGAACAGCTGCAGCAGGTTGTTGCTCATGACGAGCATCAGCATGGAGAAGGTGAACAGCGAGATGTAGGCAAAGAAGCGGTTGTAGCCTTCGTCTTCGTGCATGTAGCCGATGGTGTAGATGTGCACCATGAGCGACACAAAGGTCACGACACACATCATCATCGCGGTCAGGCCGTCGATCATGAAGCCCACTTCCATCTTCAGACCACCCACGGTCATCCAGGTGTAGAGGGTTTCATTGAAACGGGCACCGGCCATCACATCTTTGAGCGTGAACGCCGAGATGAGGAAAGCCACGAACACACCCAAAATGGTCAGGGTGTGCGAGACGGTACGACCAATGCGATTGCCGCCAAACTTGGTGCCAAACAAGCCGGCCAAAGCCGAGCCCACCAGCGGCGCCAAGGGCACCGCCAGCAGCGTTGTTGCGTTGAGGGTTTGTTCCATGTTGTTCTTAACCCTTGAGCGTGTTGAGGTCTTGCACGTCGATGCTGTTCTTGTTGCGGAACAGCAGCACGAGAATGGCCAGACCAATCGCAGACTCGGCGGCCGCCACGGTCAGGATGAAGAACACGAACACTTGTCCGTGCATGTCACCCAGGTAGTGAGAGAACGCCACGAAATTCATGTTGACCGCCAGCAGCATCAGTTCGATGGCCATGAGCAACACAATGAGGTTTTTGCGGTTGAGGAAAATCCCCACCACCGCCAGCGCAAAAAGAATTGCGCCCAGCGTCAGGTAATGTCCGAGGGTCAGGGTCATCATGGTTGGGCCTCCTGGGCGGCATCCTGCACGGCGGGTGCGGGCTGGGTCACAGCCACTTTCACCACCTTCAGGCGGTCAGCAGCGCGCACACGCACCTGCTCGCTGGGGGAAACAAATTTGCTGTCCTTGCGCTTGCGCAGGGTCAAGGCAATGGCAGCCACCATGGCCACCAGCAAGATGGCCGCGGCCACCTGGATCGGCACCAGGTATTCGGTGTAGAGCAAGATGCCCAGGGCCTTGCTGTTAGAGATGCCGGCAGCGTCGGCAGCACCCTGCACGGCTTCGGTCTGGCCAAAACCATGGAGCAACACAGCACCCATTTCAACCGCGACCACACCGCCCAGCACAGCAGCCAGCGGGAAGTTTTTCCAGAAGCCTTGACGCATGGAGTCGATGTTGATGTCCAGCATCATCACCACGAACAGGAACAGCACCATCACCGCGCCAAGGTACACCAGCACCAAAGCAATGGCCAGGAATTCGGCATTGAGCAGCAACCAAATTCCCGAGGCTTGCGAAAATGCCAGCATCAGGAACAACACGGCGTGCACGGGGTTACGCGCCGTCACAACCCGGAAGGCCGACAAGAGCAGCACCACCGAGAACAGATAAAAGAAACCAGTCTTGACGTCCATAGAGTTATCTTTTCAAGCAGGCTCGTTCAACGGTAAGGAGCGTCAGCCGCCTTGTTGGCTGCGATCTCTTTTTCATAGCGGTCGCCCACGGCCAGCAACATGTCCTTGGTGAAGTACAGGTCGCCACGTTTTTCGCCGTGGTACTCGAAGATGTGGGTTTCGACAATCGAGTCCACCGGGCAGCTTTCTTCGCAGAAACCGCAGAAGATGCACTTGGTCAGGTCGATGTCGTAACGCGTGGTGCGGCGCGAACCGTCGTCGGCCCGCTCGCCCGCTTCGATGGTGATTGCCATCGCAGGGCACACGGCTTCGCACAGCTTGCAGGCAATGCAACGCTCTTCGCCGTTGTCGTAACGGCGCTGCGCGTGCAGGCCACGGAAGCGCGGTGACAAGGGCGTTTTCTCTTCGGGGAATTGCACCGTGACTTTGCGACGGAACGCATATCGACCGGTCAAAGCCATGCCTTTGATCAACTCGACCAAAAGAAAGCTTTTAACGAAATCTCGCCAAGAGAAAGGGGCAACAGCGGTGTGTGACATGGTGTTTGCCTGACTCATTTCCAAATGTTCCAAGGGGTCTGCATCAGGACGCCGACCAGCACCAGCCAGATCAGGGTCACGGGGATGAAGATCTTCCAGCCCAAGCGCATGATCTGGTCGTAACGGAAGCGGGGGAAGGTCGCGC
>CAZPTM010000254.1:0-2425 GCA_964589665.1 uncultured Limnohabitans sp.
CTCTTTGAAAAAGATGTGGCCACTCATCTCGCCCCCCAGTGGGGCTTGTCCGCCTTGTGCCTCTATAGCCCGCATCTGCGCCTTAATCAGCGAGTGCCCGGTTTTGTACATCAGGGGCTTTCCACCAGCTGCTTCAATGGCGGGGGCCAGACGCTGGGAACATTTCACGTCAAACAAAATCGTGCCGCCTGGCACGCGCGTGAGCACGTCTTGCGCAAACAACTGCATCTGACGGTCGGGGAAGATGTTTTGACCGTCTTTGGTGACGATGCCCAAACGGTCGCCATCGCCATCAAAGGCCAGGCCCAGCTCGGCATCGGTGTCCTTGAGCGCCTGGATCAAATCGCGCAGGTTCTCGGGCTTGCTGGGGTCAGGGTGGTGGTTGGGAAAGTCACCATCCACCTCGGAAAACAATTCAATGACTTCGCAACCCAAAGCGCGGAAGATGCCGGGTGCAGAAGCCCCCGCAATGCCGTTGCCCGAGTCCACCACAATTTTCATGGGGCGAGCCAGTTTGATGTCACCCACAATGCGCGCGGTGTAGGCAGGCAACACATCAGCTTGCTCGACTCGGCCGCCGGCCTGCAGCGTCCAGCTTTCAGCCTCCATGGTCTGGCGCAGGTTTTGAATGTCTGCGCCGTAAATGGCTTTGCCACCCAGCACCATCTTGAAGCCGTTGTAGTCCTTGGGGTTGTGACTACCCGTCACCT
Source organism: uncultured Limnohabitans sp. (assembly GCA_964589665.1). GTDB lineage: Bacteria > Pseudomonadota > Gammaproteobacteria > Burkholderiales > Burkholderiaceae_C > Limnohabitans_A. The sequence goes on from CAZPTM010000254.1 coordinate 711, forward strand.
GAATACCGCTGTTGCACAGGGTGCTGGCTGCAAAGTACAACATGGGTGTGGTACAGGTGCCCACGTCAATCACATGCACCCCTGCAGCCACCAGGCCACGTATCAACGCTGCAGACAGGGAGGGACCACTCAATCGGCCATCGCGGCCCACGGCGACAGTGGTTTGGCCTTGCGCCATGGCCACAGTACCAAAGGCTTTGCCCAGACCCTCGGCCACTTGTTCATTCAGGGTAGAAGGCACCACACCGCGAATGTCGTAGGCCTTGAAAATGGAAGCACTCAGTTGCATAAAAATTTCTTCTGGTAATCAGCACGATTGTAAAAGGCAAGCTACCATGGCTTCATGACATTGGCCCTCCCCGTACAAGCCCTTCGCATGGATAGCCCACTCGGGCCCATGCTTTTGGCCTGTGTGCCTCAAGGACTGTGCGGCACGTGGTTTGAAGGTCAACAACACGGCCCCACTGCCGATGAGCAAAGCAGCTGGACTTTCACTACCGCCAACCCGATATTGAACGCCGCGCAAGAACAGCTTCAAGCCTATTTCAAGGGGCAATTAGATCGCTTTGCCCTGCCCTTGCAATGGCCAAAGGCGACAAGCTTTCAACTCGCCGCATGGCAGGCTTTGCAGCAAATTCCTTTTGGGCAGACCACCAGCTACGGCCAATTGGCAGCGCAGCTGCAACGCCCCCAGGCGGTACGCGCACTGGGCGCTGCCGTAGGGCGCAACCCGTTGAGCATCATCGTGCCTTGCCACCGCGTGCTGGGCAAAGATGGCTCACTCACCGGCTACGCCGGAGGTCTGACTCGCAAACAAGCACTGCTGGCGCTTGAAGGCCACGATCTTTTTTCTGCTTCATGAACACCTCCACCTCCCGTTTCTGGCACATCGAATTTGTGCTGCTGGCTGCCATTTGGGGCTCTTCCTTCTTGTTCACCCATGTGGCCGCGGTCGAACTGGGTGCGCTTCCCACTGCAGCGGCACGTGTAGCCATTGGCTTTTTGTTTTTGATGCCCATCTTGCTCGCCAAGGGGCAAGCACACTACCTGCGCAAACACTGGAAACCGGTGCTGTTTGTGGGCATCTTCAACTCAGGCATTCCGTTTGCGCTGTATGCGTTTGCGGTGATGCACATCAGCACCGGCCTGTCGTCCATTTTGAACGCCACTGTGCCTTTGTTTGGCGCGGTGGTGGCCTGGATCTGGCTGGGCGACAAACCTGGCTGGCTGCGCACCGTGGGCCTGGCCATTGGTTTTTCCGGTATCGTGCTGCTGGCGGGTGGCCAAGTGGGCTTCAAGAGCAACGATTCGGGCATCTCCCCCTTGTGGGCCGTGCTGGCCTGCCTGGGCGCCACCACCTGTTACGCACTGGCAGCGAGCTTTACCAAAAAACACGTTCCCCCGATGCCCGCCTTGGTTACGGCCACAGGAAGCCAACTAGGTGCGCTGCTGGCGCTACTGTTGCCCGCCTTGTGGTTCGCGCCCGCGCACATGCCGGGCGCACACACCTGGCTGGCCCTGTTGGCCGTGGGCGTGCTGTGTACGGGCGTCGCCTATGTGCTGTATTTCCGCCTGATTGACCACGCTGGCCCCTCCAAAGCTTTGACCGTGACCTTCCTGATCCCGGTCTTTGCTGTGGCTTATGGCGTGATCTTTTTGGGCGAGCACGTCACCGGCTGGATGCTGATGTGCGGCCTGATCGTGCTGGTGGGCAC
>CAZPTM010000255.1:0-2415 GCA_964589665.1 uncultured Limnohabitans sp.
ACACGGGTGCCGCGCACACCGACGCAGGTGCCAATGGGGTCGATACGCTTGTCGTGCGAAAGCACAGCAATCTTGGCGCGCGAGCCAGGGTCACGGGCACACGATTTGATTTCGAGCAGACCTTGCTCGATCTCGGGCACTTCCTGGCGGAAGAGTTCAATCATGAACTCAGGCGCCGAACGCGACAGGATGATGGGCGCGCCACGCAGCGTCAGGTCCACTTCCATGATCATGGCGCGGACACGGTCGCTGGTACGCAGGTTTTCCTTGGGGATCATTTCGCCGCGACGCAGACGGCCTTCCACGCGGCCAGCTTCGCAAATGATGTCGCCCTTGTCCATGCGCTTGACCGTACCGACAAAGATTTTCTCGCCGCGCGAGAGGAACTCGTTGAGCAGCATTTCGCGCTCGGCTTCACGAATTTTCTGCAGGATGACCTGCTTGGCCGCCATGGCGCCAATACGGCCAATAGGCAGAGACTCCACAGGCTCTTCGATGTACTCGTCGACCTGGATGTCCGCAATTTGCTCCTGAGCTTCGAACAGCAGGATTTCCTGGTCAGGCATTTGCAGGCCAGCCTCGTTAGGCACCACGTGCCAACGACGGAAAGTTTCGTAGTTGCCCGTGTCGCGGTCGATCGACACGCGGATGTCCACTTCGCCTTGGTACAGCTTTTTCGTGGCCTGGGCCAGCGCTGCCTCAACAGCACCAAACACCACATCGCGCTCGACGTTTTTCTCGCGCGAGATGGCTTCCACCAGCATCAACATTTCGCGGTTCATACCCTCAATCTCCTGTTACCAGCTATTCATCAAATTGTTTGCCTGAGGCTGCAAGGGCAGCTTCAGGCGGCATCCTTGGGCTTGCGCCCTTTGAAGTCGACCACGGGGCTCAAACGCGCCTCGCGCAACTCATCCAAAACAAAACCCAGCACCTGCACCGGAATGGCATCCAGGCGCTTTTGGCTCACACGCTGACCGGGCTTGACCGCTGGTGCATCTGTCCAGCTGATTTGCCAGCCACCGGCTTCGGTACGCTCGAGCGTGCCCGTGAATTTTTTACGGTTGGCGTTGACCAAACCACCGGCAGCCTCGCCAATGGGCTGCTTGAGCGTGATGTCAATCTTTTCGCCCTCGAAGCGCACAAAGTCCTGCTCATGGCGCAGCGGGCGATCGATACCGGGCGACGACACCTCCAGGCGGGCGTAATCCATGTTCTCGACTTCCAGCACGTACTGCAGCTGGCGCGTGACTTTTTCGCAGTCTTCCACGGTGACAAAGGCTTCCTGCCCTGGCGTCCAAGGCAGGTCAATCGTGACGCGCAAGAGCCCACCGGCCGAACGCTCGATTTCGACCAGGTCATAGCCCAGTCCGGTTACTGTCTGCTCGATCACAGAGGCCAAAGTCACCCGTGTTTCCCCGTAGTCAAAAATGAATCGACCAAAAAAAACGGGCGGTTGGTACCCGCCCGTTTGGTCGTGAATGCGCTATTGTAGCCCAAAAACCAGGCTAAGTGTGTGATTTTTCTAGGAATTTGGCACGTCTCAAGGCCTCAAAAAGGCATGAGACAATCGGCCCCAGCAATTTCTGGAGTCCTTGCACATGAGTACAAAAACAGGTTTTCTCGCTGGCAAAAAGCTGCTGATCACGGGCGTGCTGTCCAACCGTTCCATCGCCTACGGCATTGCCAAGGCCTGCCACGCCCAAGGCGCCGAGCTGGCTTTCAGCTACGTTGGCGAGCGTTTCAAAGACCGCATCACCGAGTTTGCTGCCGAGTTCGACTCCAAGCTGGTGTTTGACTGCGACGTGGGCAGCGACGAGCAAATTACCCAACTCTTCACCGACCTGAGCGCCACATGGCCCAAACTGGACGGCTTTGTCCACGCCATCGGCTACGCCCCGCGCGAAGCCATTGCAGGCGACTTTCTGGACGGCCTCTCGCGCGAAGGCTTCAAGATCGCACACGACATCAGCGCCTACAGCTTCCCGGCCATGGCCAAAGCGGCCCTGCCCTACCTGAACGACAACGCCGCCGTGCTGACCCTGTCGTACCTGGGCGCCATTCGCAACGTGCCCAACTACAACACCATGGGTCTGGCCAAAGCCAGCCTGGAAGCCTCGGTGCGTTACCTGGCCGAATCACTGGGCAGCCAAGGCCGCGGCATGCGCGCCAACGGCATCTCGGCCGGCCCCATCAAAACCCTGGCCGCCAGCGGCATCAAGGGCTTTGGCAAGATTTTGTCGGTCGTGGCCGAAAACTCGCCCATCCGCCGCAACATCACCATTGACGACGTCGGCAATGTGGCCGCCTTCCTGCTGTCCGACCTGGCTGCAGGCGTGACGGCCGAAATCACCTATGTGGACGGTGGTTTCAGCCAGGTGGTAGGCGGCATTGCGGAGCCTGTTGAGGCGGCTT
>CAZPTM010000256.1:0-2396 GCA_964589665.1 uncultured Limnohabitans sp.
CGCTACACCCTCAAAAACAGCAAGGGCTACCGCCACAACTGGGGCCGCCAGGTGCGCAGCATGATGGGTACCGCGGTCGAAGGCCCCGACCAGGGCATGGTGCGCTTTCGCATTGAAATTGCGCCCAACGGCATGCTAGCCCGGCTGGAGACTCTGTGGAGCACCTCGCCCGTGGCCGAGCAAAAGGCGCGCGAAGCGATTGCTCACATGCCACCATTGCCAGCCACCCCAACTGGCAAGCCGCTGGTGTTTGAAAAAACCATCGTCTTCTCGCCGTTTGCAAACGACGACACCCCGCTGTACCGCCACGACTGCGACCCGGAGGTGCCCGCCTTCCGCAACCCCTTTGTGTGGAACGGTCAGTCCGAGAAGTGGCGCGACGACGACCCGCCGCCCGTCAAGGTCCTGACAGGGCAAGAGCTGGAAGACTGCCGCAAACAACTGCCGCCCGAGACGGTGCAATCCGAAGCCGCCCGCGACAAGCGGGTCATGGACCGCTGGGGTACCGTCAAGTCAGGCAAGCCGGGCGCAACGGATTAAGGCTTGGGCGCTTAAGGGTTGGATTCGAAATCCACAAACACGCGGTTCATGTTGGCGCGGTGCAGTTCGTCAAAGTTTTGCAAGTGCTTGAACTGCGGCGCTGAAGCAAACTTGTCCAGCGTTTCTGACAAAGGGTCCATGTTGCGGGCCGCTGAACCAATGTTGTCGATCAGAAAACGGTAGTAGTCGCCCGTTTCTTTTTGGGCCTGCGCCATGTCGGTCACCCGACCGTGGCCCGGCACCACATGCTTTGGCGACAAAGCGCGCAAACGCTCAAAAGCCTGGCTGGCCTTTCGCACATTCGACTGCGGCAACACGCCGAGCAAACGGTCGACATACACCAGGTCGCCCGTGAAAGTGACCGAAGACTGGGGCAGATGAATCAGCGTGTCGCCGGGGTAATGCGCACTGGTCTGCACCCACTGAAACTGCACACCACCGAGTGTGACCGCAGCCTCGGGGCCTGCATGCACCACTGAGGCGTAGCCCGGTTGGGTGCCCTTGATCTGGTCGCCCACAAAACGCTGCAAGCCCGCCAGCTGCTGCTCGGCCGAAGCCTTTTGCGTTTGTACCGTGGCCGCTTGGGCGTGTACCTCGGCACCACGACGGGCAAAGTAGTCGTTACCAAGCCAGCGGTGGTCTTGCGAGCCGGTGTTGAGCACCCAGCGGATGGGCTGCGGCGTCACGGCCTTGACGGCTTTTTCAAGCATGGCGGCACTGTGGGCACTGGCTCCGCTGTCGATCAGGACAACGCCTTGCCCCGTCACCACAAAACCGTAGTTGGCATTGAGCCCGGCATTGGCCTCGCTGCGCTGGCCCAAGGGGCCGACGATGGCGTACACATTGCCCGCAACCAGCTGCGCCTTGGGGGTGTAGAGCGGCTCTTGCGCATGGACAGCACTGCTGCCGACCCAAGCGGCCACGGCAAAGACAAACGTGAGCAGCCCTTTACGCATTTCATGGTTGAATTTCATGCACGCCTCGCGTTTCATTGGCAGTTGTTATGCCGCTTCCACATTTCTTCGTGGCCTATGGCCTTGGCAAACTCGGGCACCTTGCAGCGCTCGGCCTCGGCGGCTGCGGCAGCGTCATCAGCCCCAGGCGTCACCGCAGGCGCAGCTTGATCCACGGGGGCCGCGTGTGGAGAACCATGCCCCGATGCCACCAAGGCAGGTGCCGCAAAGAACATCACCACCGCAAGCGCCAGCACCGCTAACCATTGCCCCAGCGTGACACGCTCCTTGGGGTCCGGCGTGTACTCACACGCACCGCCTGGGCACAGCTGGGCTTGCTCTGGCTTGAACTGGTTGTAGATCCAGCAGCCAATGCAAATGCCAAACGCGCTTTCAAAAAACAGCAGCAACAGGCACGCGCCACACACCAGCATATTGATGGGGCCAACCACCCCCTTGAACACAATCAAGTAAAGCATGGTCAGCGCCAGCGCAAAACCAATGGCCCAGGCAAAACGCTTTTGCGGTGCGCCTGTCCACTCGGGTTGCTGCTTGCGCACCATCCACTGGCCCAGCACCAGGCTGGGTGCAAAGCGGGGGTTGACGAACAGACGAATGCCGAAGTCGATTAGGAACGCCACCACAAACACCCGCGTGGGCGCAAAGTTTCCCAACAGCCAGGCATTCATGAACGACACCATGGCCAGGAAAAACAAAATACCCGCCCCGGCACGCACAGCGCGCTCGTTCAGGACAGGGACAGCGTAGTCGGGCATACGGCGCCCGAAACCAAAAAATGAATCAGTCATGCAGCGAGTCTAGCCAAGTCATGTAAATAACTTTTAACGCGTCAGCCTCAAAAACAAGCCCGCCAGCACCTGCGGCAGTTGCTCAATGCGGTCC